>MHAF01000019.1:419-9790 GCA_001802865.1 Ignavibacteria bacterium RBG_16_34_14 | reverse complement strand
CAGAAGATGGAGTTCACCCGAATCTTGCAGGCTATAAAGTTATGGAACCGATTGTTCAGAAGTCTATTAAAGAATTATTGGAGAAAATAAACCGATAGTGGGATATTGGTTTATGATCACTACTTAGGACAGTCACGAAACACTTCGTGATAAAAATATTCTTTCAGATCACTTAGAAAAAAGCTAACTAAAAAAGCAAAAGAAAAAGGTTTTGAATCAGATGAAGATGTTTTTAAAGCCTTATCTTGATAAATCTTGAACTTGCACTTGAACTTGTTTCTACTCCGCCCTCAACGCATTTACAATATTTAACCTTGCTGCACGTACAGAAGGTAAGAAGCCGCCTACTATTCCCATAAAGACTGCAAAGATTAACGATGAAATTACTATTGATGGTGAAAGTGTAAATGAAAATGCAATTTCAGACCAGGAATTCCAGTTCAATGTAGAGATAGAAATTAACTGAAGGAATGATGCAAGCACTATTCCAATTACTCCTCCGATTAATGCCAGTGTATATTTGGTTTCTTATTATTTTCCGCGCATTCTTTCAGATAAATATTCATAAGATTTTGATAAGGAATATCAATCTCAGAAGCTAATTTCTTAAAATATTCTACGGTATCATTTTCTATACGTATTGATATTTGCTTTTTAAGTTTCTTTATATAAGGATTTTTAATGGATTTTGAAAAATCATATTCTTTCTTCATTTTATTTCACCTCATAATAATATTTACTTTCAGATTTTATTGCTTTTCTTGCTGAAATGATTCGAATAACATCATCATTTTCTTTGTAAGTATGAACTACAACAAGGATTCTTAATTTGTTAGAAATACCTAAAATAATAAATCGTTCTTCATTAATTGAATGTTCTGGATCAGAGATAAGTCTTGCTTTTTCATCAAAGAACACAGTCTTCGCTTCCTCAAAAGAAACTCTATGCTTTTTAATATTCTCAAAATTTTTGTTTTGATCCCATTGAAAACGGATATCACTCATAAAGACATTATAATGATATTATAATTATATGAGAATTTATCAAAAACGCACTTAACAAGCAATTCACCCAATAGCTTTTGTGTATTTAGTTGCTATACTTCTACTCTGCTCTCAACGCATTAACAATATTTAATCTTGCTGCACGTATAGAAAGGAAGAAGCCGCCAATGATTCTCACAAACACTGCAAAAGTTGGTGGAAAACAACTCTATATTTCGTCCCATACGGGACTTGGAATTATCAGGCAATTAGATTTTCTATAAATATTTCGTCCTTAAAAGGACTTTACTGATAATTAACTTATCATAAATGTTTTTAGTCCCGTTAGGGACAAAATATTTATAGAACTAAATTTTTATATTTATTCAAAAGTCCCATCGGGACGACATATTAAAGATTTAATATAATGGAAATAATTTTGGAATGTTAAACCTTGGGGTTTCCAAAACCTCCGAAGTTTTTGTTTAATGGTTTTACTCAACCTTCAAAGCATTTACAATATTTAACCTTGCTGCACGTACAGAAGGTAAGAAGCCGCCAGAAGTTGATAGTTATAAAAAATGAGTTTAGTTTTACATTAAATAATGGATTAAGAAAATGACTTTAAAGAAAACCAAAACACACGTTAAGATAAACCGGAAAGACTGGGAAAAAATGAAGAAGAATCCCGCATTAGCAGAAGCAATTGAATTGTTCGAGGATATATCTGATCTTGGGGAAGCAAAAAAAGTACGCGGCAAAAGTCTTACAATTGATCAATACCTGAAAAAACGTAGATTATAAAATCCTTATCGAACCTTCTTAACTCTCCGCTTGAAATTAATAATCACTATTAAACCTCCGGGGTTTTAGAAACCTCGGAGGTTTTGTTTAATAAGTTACTCCGCTCTCAACGCATTAACAATATTCAACCTTGCTGCACGAACAGAAGGGAAGAAGCCGCCGACTATTCCCATAAAAACTGCAAAGATTAGAGATGAAATTACTATCGGGACTGAAAGTGTAAATGAGAATGCAATCTCAGACCAGGAATTCCAATTCAAAGTAGAGATTGAAACAAGCTGAAGGAATGAAGCAAGCACTATTCCTATTACTCCTCCGATTAATGCAATTAACAAAGACTCAAATAAGAAAACAGTAAGAATACTTCTCCTGCGGAAACCTAAAGCACGCAGCGTTCCTATTTCAACAGTGCGGTTTGCAACAGCAGCATACATAGTTATTGTTGCTCCAACAATAGCACCAATACTGAAAATAACAGTGATAAATATTCCCAGCACTCTTATGAAGGTTGCTAAGAATGAGGATTGTTCAGCAAAAAAATCCTGTTCCTTTTTAACTTCAAACTGGTTCAATCTTCTTTCGCTGGTAAAAGCTTTTTTAAATTTTTCAAAGTTAGCGGCATTATCCAATTTTAATGTAACAGATGAAACTGTATTGCCTCTGTTAAAAGCATTCTGCAGTTGTAAAGCATCACCCCAGACTTCGGAATCAAAACCGCATCCATCAGTTGTAAATTTGCCGACAATTGTCCAGTTATCACCCGCAAATTTTATTTTCTTGCCAACCTGGGAATTTTGAAAATTCTTTGTTACAGATTCGCCCACAATAAGCTCACGCAAAGAAGGATTGAACATTCTGCCTTCAATAATTTTTATATTCGGACGTAATTCTAATACTACTGGTGATACTCCTCTTACGGTAATATTGCTTATACCGCCGCCAAATTTATCCAGATTAATAATTACAACAGGTTCATTAGAAATAACCTGTTCACCTGTTTTGGATTTAGAAATGTAAGGCAGTGTCCTTATAACATTTTGTGTTTCACCATCAACTATGCTTGAGATTTCACCATTTGCATTCTTCCTTACAACTTTAGCATTATCAGGTGAACCTGTTGCAACTAAAGTCTGTTCAATACCTTCAGCCATCATTAAAACAGCAGCAAAAACAAATACAACCAAAGCAATACCGGCAATGGTTATAAATGTGGTAAGCTTGCGTGATTTAAAATTTGATAGAGAATATTTGAAGGGGACACTTAGATATTTTACAAAATAATAGAGAAGTGAAATTATTGGAATAATTATTATGAAAATTGCCCAAATTATTCTCTTGTGTTTAAAAGCGTGAATTATCATTGCGATAAAGAAGCTCAAAATTGCTACAATAAAAAGTCCAAGTAATATTTTAATGCTAAAATCCATTATATTCTCCGATGAATTCGATTAAGGTATTTTTAATATTTTTTTATTTCTTAAACTAAATATGACGTTCATGTCTTACACAAGTTCAAGTGCAAGTAAACCCTATTTTGAAATTCTTGAACTTGCTTTTGCACTTGTTCGTTCATCCAACAAACCTCAATCCATTTACAATTTTAGTTGATAAAGCTCTTTGAACCGGGAAGATTGCTGCTGCAACTCCGATTATAATTACTGCACTGATTGCAAGTATAATTGTAACCGGTTCAACCTGGAAAATGGGGAACCATCCTTTTGGTAATACACTTTCAAAAAAAGCAACGATCGGAAATGTGAGAGCCAATCCAACTCCACCGCCTAATGCAGATATAAAAAGTGATTCACCCATTATCAATCCGATCAAATGTCCGCCGGAAAATCCTAAAGTTTTAAGAACTGCATACTCTCTTGTCCGTTCACGAGCAGCCATTATCATTGTATTGCCTAATACCAGCATTATAATTCCAACAATAATAAAAGATATAGCATTCATTCCTTCTATGATTGCACTACTTGCGGCAATAAATCCCTGCTGGAAAGCTCTTTCAGTTTCTGTTTTCGTTTCAGCAGGAGAGTTTTTGAATAGTGCATCAATTTTATTAGACACTGCAGCAGCTTCGTTTGGATTGTCTATCTTAATAGCAAACCAGCCAATCTCGTTTGCTCTTTCAGGAGATTCTTCAATCATTCTTTCATTCAGATACTCCCATTGAAAGATCATTGCTGTAGCATCCGTTGTTTTAAATTTCGGCTGATAAATTCCGCGGATAACAAAATCCCATCTGCCCGGGAAAATATCTCCTTCAAGAGTCATTACATCGCCGATTTTCAGGTTATATTGTTTAGCAATATCTCTCCCAAGAATGCATGCATTTCTTTCTTTCCTGAAATCCTCAAGCTCTTTTTTGTTTACAACAAATTCAGGGTAAACATCAAAAACTGTATTTGCATCAGCAGCAAACCGTGCAAAAAACTGGGTCTTATCTATGTAGATTCCACCGAACCAGTTGAAGAAGCTTACATGCTTAACTCCCGGCACTTGTTTTACTTTATCAAGATAGGCGTAGGGAAGAGGCAAAATAAAAGATACTGAATGTCTTGTAACAAGTCTGTCCGCCGCTGAACCTTCAACACCCACGTACCATGCTGTAACAACAGTGCGGAGTAATCCGAAAGCGATTACCACAATTGCCATTCCTCCTATAGTTAAAGCAGTTCTTAGTTTATGCCTGAAAGCATTCTTAAAAATTAATTTAATTATTTTCATGACTGCTCCAGAGTTAATTCACCTTTATCGAGATGATGTTTAATATGTGCTCTTTCTGCAGCATGAGGATCGTGAGTAACAATAAGAATTGTTTTTTTGAATTCTTTATTTAATCTTTCCACAAGAGTCAGGATTTCATCTGCGGAATTTTTATCAAGATCACCTGTAGGTTCATCGGCAACTAAGATAAGTGGATCTGTAACAATAGCTCTGGCAATTGCAACTCTTTGTTCCTGTCCGCCGGAAAGCTGTTTTGGATAATGATTCATCCTGTCACCAAGCCCGACAATTGATAAAGCAGTTTCAACATGTTTTTTTCTTTCTGCTTTGGATAATTTCGTAAGCAGGAGAGGAAGCTCAACGTTTTCGTAAGCTGTAAGTACTTTTATAAGATTATAAAACTGGAAAACAAAACCAACATTTGATGATCGCCATTTTGCAAGAGCAGACTCACTAAGTTTTGAAATGTCTGTTCCATTCACAACAACATCACCATTAGTTGGCTTGTCGATTCCCGCAATAAGATTAAGCAAAGTTGTTTTACCGGAACCTGAAGGTCCCATCAATGCAAGAAAATCCCCTTCATTTACAGTAAGATTTATATTATTGAGAACCGGAATTTCAAAACTATCTCTCCAGTAAGATTTAGATAAATTTTTAACCTGAATGATTTCCGACATTGTAACTCCTTAACTAGTTTTTAATTTTTTTTGTCATTCCCGTGAAAACGGGAATCTATTTTTATTAAGCAAAGCATTTGGATTCCCACTTTCGTGGGAATGACATTCTGGTTGTTTACTTCACAGTAACAGAAACACCATCTTTTATCTGCTGAGTTGGGTTATCAATTACTTGCTCACCATTTTCAATTCCTGAAAGTACCTCCATATAATTTCCAAATTCTCTTCCTATTGTTATCTGAATTTCAACAGCTTTATTATCTATAACTTTATATACAACTTTCTTTTCTTTCCTCGTAGCCACTGCAGATAAAGGAACCATAAGCAATGGCGGTTCATCAACTGAAGTTTGTTTTTCCTTTCCTTTTAAGAAAAGAACTTTTGCACTCATCTCAGGAAGAACTTTGCTGTCATAATTCTTAAATCCTACTTTAACCATAACAGTTGCCTTTGATCTGTCGGCAGTTGGAACGATCTTATCAACAAAACCTGCATAGCGAACGTTTAGATAAGCATCAAGAGAAATCTCACAATCCTGCCCTACGGTAATTTTCTGGATGTTGGATTCAGAAACATCAGCTTCAACCTGGAGAGAAGTCATATCTGCAATGGTAACAACAGCAGCACGCGAATTTACTCCTGCGCCAAGAGGTGCAACTATTTCACCGACATCTGCATTCTTTGTTAAGACAGTTCCATCAAACGGTGCACGGATAATCATATTTTCCAACGCAACTTCAATAGACTGGATTTGAGTTTTTGCAAATTCAATTGATGCTAAAACTCTTTTATAAGTTGTTTCCGCGATTTCCAGGTTGCTTTTAGAAACAACTTTAGAATTAAATAATTCCTGCTGACGCTTATAATTATTTTCAGCTTCCATCAATTCAGTTTCATAAAGCTTCAGATTAGCTTTGGCTTCATCGAGTTGTGCACGGATATCACTGTCTTCAAGCCTGGCAATTATCTGGTCCTTTTTAACTTTATCACCTTCAACCACACCAAGATATGCTAAACGTCCGGTACCTTTTGAAGCAACAGCAGCTTTTCTCTGCGCTACAATATAACCGCTTGCCTGCAGAACAGCATCTGATTGAGAAGGGGATTGCAGACTTACCGAAGTCAGATTAACTTCAACTTCTGATGCGAACCAGCGATCCCAGGAACTAATTATAAAAATTACAGCAATTGTTAATAAGACTAATACTCCAATCCAGGTATAAAGCTTTTTATTTTTACCCGGTGGTGAAGAATGTTCTTCCCTTTTAGATTTATCAATTCTTAATGAGTTGAGGTCTGCGTTTTTAGTTTCCAATTAACTGAAACCTGAATTTTTATAGTTAGAAAATTACAAAAAAATTTATAATGTTTATAACCCAGATTAGGTGAATGACAATAAAAAATCGGTAAACTGATTTGAACTTAATGTCATTTTCATTATTAATTTTATAGCCGATTGTTTCCATTATTTTTATAACTTATTTTTCAATTAAAATAAAGAGTCAAATATTATTACCTAAAATCCGGGAGAATTTTTATGAGAAGAGCTTTCATTACTCTATTAGTATTCACCTTAATATTTCTTTCCTATATAAATGCACAAAATGAACGTAAAGAGATAGGTAACCTTGTAATTGAGGGAATCCCGGATATTCCTGAACGAATAAGCGAAAGGATATTTCAATATCAAAATACAAGGGGGGTATCATTTTCCGGATGGCTGCCTTCAGGTAAAGAAATTTTGATTCGAACAAGGTTTGGAGAAACAAATCAGGTTCATAAAGTAGATATGCCGGGAGGCGCAAGAAAGCAACTGACATTCTTTCCTGAACCTGTGAATGGAGCTTCCATTTGCCCGGATTCCTCAAAGAATACTTTCTTATTTATTAAAGATATTGGCGGGGGAGAGTTTTATCAGGTTTTTTCATTTGATATGAAAACCGGAATCTATAAGATGCTTACAGATGGAAAATCCAGGAATAGCAATCCGGACTGGTCTAATAAAGGTGATAAATTTACATTCAGTACAACTAAAAGGAATGGAAAAGATACAGATGTTTACCTGATGGATATTGAAAATAATTCCGAGGTCTCCTTAATTACTGAAGGTGGAAATTGGTCAGCAATAGATTGGTCACCTGATGATTCAAAACTTCTTGCAGTTAAATATGTATCTGCTAATGAATCTTACATTTACCTGCTCGATTTAATCACAAAGAAATTAGAGCAATTAAATCCATCGTCTGAAAAGATTGCCTATAATAATTTGCTGTGGTCAAAAGATGGAAAAGGAATTTTTATAGTGTCAGATGAAGGAAGTGAATTTCAACAATTGAAATATTATGATATTGCAACTAAAAAATTTGCAGTGATAACAAATGAAATTAATTGGAATGTTGATGAAATTGAATTATCCGAAAATGGTGAAATGCTTGCATTTACTATTAACAAAGATGGGATGAGTAAATTATATCTTATGGATACCAAAACTAAAATATATAATCAGGTAGAAATTCCAACTGGTTTAACTTATAGTTTACAATTCAACCAGACTGATGAAGAGCTAGGTATGGTAATAAATACTCCCAAATCTCCCGGAGACTTTTATTCATTAAATTTGAAAAACAATATTCTGGTAAGATGGACTTTTAGTGAAGTAGGAGGACTAAATACCGATAATTTTGTTAATCCAGAGCTTATTTATTTCCCAACCTTTGATGAAGTTAATGGAAATAGAAGAATGATTCCGGCATTTTATTATAAACCACAAAAAACCGATTCTCCTTTCCCCGTCTTAATTGATATACATGGAGGACCGGAAAGTCAGGAAAAGCCATCTTTTTCAAGCTTTATACAATACTTAGTTAATGAAATGGGAATAGCTATCATTCTTCCAAATGTCAGGGGTTCATCAGGATATGGTAAAACATATTTGAAATTAGATAATGAGTACAAGAGAGAAGAATCTGTTCAGGATATAGGCAAGCTGATTGAATGGATTAATGAACAGCCAGAGCTTGATGCTTCAAAGATTGCAGTTTATGGAGGATCGTATGGCGGATATATGGTTCTTGCATCAATGGTTCATTTTAATGAAAAGATAAAATGCGGAATTGATGTTGTCGGTATAAGCAATTTCGTAACTTTTTTAGAAAACACTCAGGATTACCGTAGAGATCTTAGACGGGTTGAATATGGTGATGAAAGAGATCCTAATATGCGCGAATATCTGGAAAAGATTGCTCCATTAAATAATGTAAAAAAAATTAGTAAACCTTTATTTGTAGTACAGGGATTAAACGATCCTCGTGTTCCTGTAACTGAAGCAGAACAAATTGTAAAGGCAGTCAGGGAAAATGGGAGAAACGTTTGGTACCTTCTTGCTAAAGATGAAGGACATGGTTTCCAGAAAAAGGTAAATAGGGATTATCTGCTTAATTCTACAATCCTATTTCTTGAAGAGAACCTGTTAAAATAAACTAATTTTTTCAGTAAAATCTTTGCAGTAAAAATCTTAAACACAGACTTTCTTAAGTTATATTCTAATTCATAAAATCTTTTGAATAGATTCTAAGTGCATTTTAATATGTGATAGTTTAAATTGTTACAGTTATTACTTAGTTATTTTGGCATGAGCCTGAAACTTTTACATTTCTTTGAAACTTGCTTCGCAAAGCGAGGCAGAATCATTAAATTAATTTTGTGTCTTATAGTTTTCCTGCCAATAATCGTTTACTCTCAGGAAGTTCGTTTCAAACATTTAACTATAAATGAGGGACTATCACAAAATGCTGTCTTTGCCATACTACAGGATAGCAAAGGCTTTATGTGGTTCGGTACCAAAGATGGTCTTAATCGTTACGACGGCTATTCTTTTACTGTTTATCAGCATAACTCATTTGATCGGTCTTCGATTTCTGATAATTACATTACTGCATTATTTGAAGATAGTCACGGTATTATCTGGATTGGAACATTAAGTGGGGGAATAAATTGTTTTCGACGTGAGACCGAAACTTTTGAACGTATTCCTTACAGCTCATCTGCTTCCAGAAATTTTAGTACAAGTGAAGTACTTGCTATCGCCGAAGATTCTATCGGTAATATCTGGGTAGGTACAAGAGGCGATGGATTATTCCGTCTTTCAGTTAAGAAAGGTAAAGTAAATTATAA
>MHAF01000019.1:0-355 GCA_001802865.1 Ignavibacteria bacterium RBG_16_34_14 | reverse complement strand
AAAGGAATTTTGTGGATAGGTACGAAAAACGGCCTTAATAAATTTGATATAGAAAAAGAAAATTTCATCCATTATAATATTTATACAAAAAATCCGAAAGCTCCAACCAGTCCTTTTGATAAAAGCATTAGTTCAATTTATGAAAGTAGCGGTGGAGAGTTATGGTTAGGAACACAAAGTGGTTTAGTAAAGTTTGAAAGAGGTGGTGGGAGCTACAAATTATTTCCTCATCATTATGAAATATTTAGGTATGGTTGGGGAAACATAAAAAGTATAATTGAAGACCTTTCGGGAAAGTTATGGCTTGCAACTCCGGGTGGATTAATGAGATTTGATCCCTCAACTCTTTCTTACG
>MHAF01000018.1 GCA_001802865.1 Ignavibacteria bacterium RBG_16_34_14 | reverse complement strand
TTCTTTTTGTAGGTGCATTAATTTTTTATATCAAAGCAGAACCATCAAAAGAAGCAGCTATAATTGAAAACCAGCCGAATATAAGTGATAATATTACTTATCCTGCTGTCCGTTTCGATCATTCTTATTCTATTGCTTATTCAAAAGAAGGAAAAGTAATTATCCCTCTTGACATAGTTAAAGAAAAGAAATTCGTTAAGTTCGATTACATTAGTTCAAATACGACAATTCCCCTGCTGGCTTATCTAACTGAAGATGGTAAAGTTGTAACCGCAATTAGTATTTGTGAGCCGTGCGATTCAAAATCTTTTCACATTAAAGGAAGCAATTTAATCTGCAACTCCTGCGGGACAACCTGGAATTTAAACAACCTTGACGCAATCAGCGGTTCTTGTGGTAAATATCCTCCCGATCCAATTCCAAGCAAAGTTGTTGGGAATGAAATCCAGATTGACGAATATTTAGTAACAGGCTGGACTAGAAGAGTATAGGAGAAATGAAAATAAAATTTATTAAATATATTAAAGGAGTTTAAAATGAAACAGCTATCATATATAATAGTTTTGCTGTTTGTTTTAACAGCAAACAATAGTTTTGCCCAACATCACGGTGGCAGTATGGGTAATAATGGTAATGGAAAAGATCCCGCAATTGCAGCGCTTCTTTCGATACAGCCTCTTCCTTTTGCTATAGGAAATTTCTACACAGGAAATTGGGAGCGTGGAATTCTATACACTACTGCAGAACTTGCACTTTTTATACCTGCTGCAATTTTACTTGGGCGTAATTATTGGGGTTTTGGGATGCACAATTATTCATCTTATAATTATTCAGGAAATCGCACTTCATGGACAAATCAAGAACGAACACAGTTCTATT
Source organism: Ignavibacteria bacterium RBG_16_34_14 (assembly GCA_001802865.1). Classification (GTDB taxonomy): domain Bacteria; phylum Bacteroidota; class Ignavibacteria; order Ignavibacteriales; family Ignavibacteriaceae; genus RBG-16-34-14. Next base: position 18,766 of record MHAF01000018.1, on the reverse strand, counting down.
ATTTAATTGCAGGATACATAATTGTAAAGATTATTAGTGCATTTGATGCGGGACTTTCAGCGGAAATATATAAACAGAATCTATCTGTGGAATATGACGCTCAAACTAACTCAACAATGCTTACGCTGAATATTCCGGTTAGATAATCAACGGCTTTGAACAATTAGAATGAACAAGGATAGAATACTAAATGAAACTGTATAACATATCACTGCAAAGTTTAAGAAGAAAAAAAGCTAAAACATTTTTCCTTGTAGTAGGGCTAATCCTGTCTGTTGCTTCAGTAGTTACACTGCTAACTGTTAGCAAAAACGTTAATGCGAGTATTGCTGCAAACCTCGATGAGTTTGGTGCTAACATTATAATTACTCCCAAAACGGAAGACATTTCAATCAATTATGCAGGTATATCAATCAACAGTGTTTTTTATAATAATAATAATGAGCTGCTAACAAATGATGTTGAAAAAATCAGAACAATTAAGAACAAAGATAATATCAGCATTGTAGCTCCAAAGCTTCTTTCTGTTGAGATAATTAATAATAAGAATGTTCTTATCACAGGGATACGATTTAATGATGAAATGAGATTGAAGAAATGGTGGAATGTAAACGGAAAAATCCCTTCTAAAGTTAATGAGGTTTTAATCGGTTCTGAGGTAAAAAAGAAATTGGGAATAAAACTAAATAGGCAACTGAAAATCAGAGATATGGATTTTATTGTATCCGGCATTCTTGATGCAACAGGGTCCTCGGATGATGGAATGATTTTTATGGATATCAATGAATCTCAAATACTCCTTGATAAAAGAGACAAAGTGAGTTTAATAGAAGTTTCTGCTTTATGCTACGATTGCCCTATTGAAGAGATAGTCCGGCAAACTTCATCTGTATTACCGGGAGCGAATGTTACTCCAATAAAACAGACAATCGAATCAAAAATGACAGCAATGCATCGCTTCGAACATTTTTCATTCGGAATATCTTTAGTAATACTAATCATCAGCATGCTTATAGTTTTTATAAATGTTAATGCATCAGTTGCAGAAAGAACAAAAGAGATAGGAATTTTTCTTGCTGTAGGATTTAGAAGAGCACATGTAATGCAGATCATTCTTTTGGAAGTTATAACAGCCAGCTTATTAGCCGGATTAATTGGTTATTTAATTGGCTTTTTGGCCTCAAGGTTTATCATCCCCGTACTAACAATGGATGAAAGCGTAAGGATAGTTTATGATTACAGCCTGATGATTTTTTCAGTAGGATTTTCTCTTGCAGTTGGATTTATTGCAAGTATTTATCCTGCAGTAAGAGCAACAAGGCTTGATCCAACAACAGCATTCAGATCATTATAAAAGTTGAGGTATAAAAAATGAGTTTAATAGAAATAAATAATCTTATAAAAAAATATAACACTGGAAATGAAACTGTTCTTGCAGTAAATGATCTTTCTTTCTCAATTGAGCAAAATGAGTTTGTTACTTTGCTTGGACAATCAGGTTCAGGCAAAAGCACTTTACTTACCATGCTCGGTGGTTTGGCAAAACCAACATCCGGGAAAATTGTAGTTGATAATATTGATGTTTATGAATTACCTTCTAAAACCATCGCTGATTATAGACGCGAATATATAGGATTTGTTTTCCAATCATTTCAATTAATCCCCTACTTAACAGTTGAAGAAAATATATCTCTTCCACTTTCCATCTCAGATCTAACAAACCAGGAACAAAAGCAATTGGTAAAGTTGATTCTTGAAAAAGTTCATTTAGAAAAAAAGGCAAAAAGATTGATCAATGAATTAAGCGGCGGTGAGCAGCAAAGAGTAGCTATTGCACGTGCATTAATTAATGATCCGATAATAATTCTTGCAGATGAGCCAACCGGAAACCTTGACTGCAAAACCAGTGAAGACATTATGAAGATATTTTGCGAGTTAAATAATGACGGAAAAACAATTGTTATGGTAACTCATAATACAGCATTTAAAAAATATTCACATAGAAGTATTGAGCTTTCAGATGGGAGGTTGATAAACTAATGAATGAAAAGACAACTAAAAAGCAATTAGTTCGCGATCCTGTTTGCGGAATGTGGATTGAACCTAAGGATGCTGCCGATGAGACATTATACAAAGATAAAATATTCTATTTCTGCGCACCGGGATGCAAAAAAGAATTTCAAAAGAATCCAGAACAATATTTTTCCAATAAGCTAAATGAGGAGACAGATAATGGACACTCCAACCAAAACTAATTTGAAAAGGGTTGCAGCTTATGTAAATACAACACGCATCCACTGGCTGGTGGAAGAGCTTCAAAAAAGAAATATCAACGAAATACTAGCTACAGAATTTTTCAGACCAAACTCTCAAATATCAAAGCTAGAATTTTTTTGCGAAGAAAACCAAATAAACGATCTACGCCAGTTGATACATAGTATTGGTACCTGTGGTAAATCGGCAGACCATTTATTCATAGTAAAAGAAGTTGATCCCGATAAGTCGGGAAAAAGTATATTCCCATTTGTTTAACATTAAAAAGGAGACTTATTATGAAAACCTTATCTGTAATTTTAATTGTTTTTGTTTCATTTCTAACACAAAATGTTGCCATTGCCCAACATGATCATGAAATACATCAAGGGCAGCAACAAGGTCATATGAATATGCACATGAGCCAGATGCAGAACATGATGAACAGAATGAATGACATCTCTACCCGGATGAATGATATGATGCAGCAACATCAGAATATGGAGATGCAGCAGCATAGTATGCATAGTGATATGATGCCCATGATGAACTCGATGAATCAAATGTCTGAGCAAATGAAAAATATGACTCAGCATATGAAAAATATGATGGGAAACAAAGAGCTAATGAATAATAAAGAATTTCAGAACAGAATGAATGACATGATGGACAACATGGAGGATATGATGGGTAATTTTGAAGATATGATGAATAATGTGGAAGAGACTCAGAAACTAATGGAAGAGAAATGATGAAAGTTCCATTTAATTCTTTCATGATTTTTCTTGTTCTGATAAAGAGCACGGAAATTAGCTGTCAATCAAATATCTATTCCGGCAAGACAGGATGGACTTTATCAACATCATTCCAGGTTACCGGCGGTGGTTATATTTATAACGAATACAACATGCTTTATCTCCTTTACGGAGGTATTCGCTATCAGAACAACGATCTTACATTATACGGATACATTCCGGTTGTGGCTCAAAATAATCCCGGGTTTACACAATCCGGGATGATGATAATTCCTACCGGCAGAGAAAATGAAGGTGGAGGTGGTATGATGAATGGAGGTAATATGCATGGAGAGAATAATTCTATGAATCAAACCTCCATGATGGATATGCAAGTGACTTTAGGTGATTTTTATTTATACGGTTCATACCAGCTATTAAATGAAATTGATCATTCGATGGACCTGTTTGTTAATCCGAATATAAAATTTCCAACTGCTTCTGCAGGTTCAACAATCGGAACAGGAAAATTTGATTACGGACTTTCTATGAATGTTCGCAGATCAATTGAGTCGTTTGTAATTCTGGCTGAAGCCGGCTTTATTAAAATTGGAGATCCAAGCGGTGTTGATTACAAAGACCCGTTTACTTATGGAATTGGTTTGGGAAAATTTATATCAGATAACGGAAGTTCTATTTTGTTTTATTTCTATTCTTATACAAAGATAATAGATAACTATGAACCTCCTCGCCAGGTTTCTCTCGGTTTGAATCTCAAACTCAATTCAACAACTGCACTTTCATTTACAGGTTTCAAAGGGCTCAGCAGCTACAGCCCGGATTTTAGTATAAGTACCGGAATTAATTTCGATTTGTAAAATTTAATGGGGGAAGTAAATTTTTTTCATTAAAAAATAAGCAGGAGTTGTTATGCAATTAGTACCCGATTGGGCACCAAACATTCATCCAATGATTGTTCACTTTCCCCTCGTTCTTTTAATCCTGGCGGTATTATTGGATGTTACTGGTTTATTCTTAAAAAAAGATAATTGGTTAACAAAAGCTGGGCTGTTGTTATATCTGCTGGGTACAATAGCAGCGGTACTTGCTTTCTTAACCGGAAGAGCTGCCTCTGATAATCTGGCTATTCCGGCAAATACCATTCCTGCAGTTAATGATCACACCGACTGGGCTGAAATTACTTTATGGTTCTTTATAATTTATACAATTGTTCGTTTAGCTATTGGTATTATATTAAAATCATTAACGAAAATAATTGTTATCCCAATGGTTCTTATCGGGTTTCTTGGCATTTATTTTCTATATCAAACTGGTGACCGTGGAGCAAAATTAGTTTTTGGTTATGGGCTTGGAACCGGTAATATTATTAATCTACAAGAAGGTGAAACGAAAGAGATAATTGATGATGAACAAATTTCAGACTCGACTTTTATAGTAAATAAAAATGGTTCTTGGAAATTAGTTGCTTTATCAGGGATAAATAAAATCTTATCAGATAAGTTCACCTGGATTGAAGGTTCACCGGACAATCTTGGAATGATGTACGATGAGGATGAATCTGTTTTAATGTTTCACCAAACAAAAGAAGTCCCGACTTTATCGGGATTTGTCTATGATAATAAAATTAAAAGTGTTCAGGTTACTGCAAAAATAAACATTGATGATTTTAATGGTGAATTGGAATTAGTGCATCATTTTATAGATAAAAATAACTATGACTTTCTCGGTTTAATAAATGAAAAAATTTCTCTTTCAAGAAAAACTAACGGCGAAGTAAAAATCTTTGAAGAAGACAAATTCCAAAACAAAGGATTTATTGAAATAAAAGTTGAAAGCGATGGAACTCACTTCAGAGGTTATGTAAATAATAAAATGATCGTACATGGACATGACAGTGAACCTAAACCTGGAAGTGTGGGAATGAAGTTCTCCGGTTCGGGCAGCATAAGTATTAAAATGATCAATGTTGAATCTTTAAAAAAATAATTTGTATTGAGACAGGGAATGACTTATGGAGATGATAGCTGGAATAGCTTTTATAAGGCTAATAATTTTCTTCGCTTTTAGAAAATTTAAAAATGCCGGCAAAGGTAAAGATTGCTGTAAGTAAAAGAACTATTTAAAAATATTTACTTTTTTTATTAGTGGGATATTATGAGAAGTAACAAATTGCTTGAAAGAATTAACTACTTTTTCATCCCTTTGTGCGATTGTCTTCTCTTATATCTCTCCGTAGTTTGATTAATATATATAATGTCCAATTTCAAATGGAGAACAATCTAATGAATACAAAAAGCAATACACCTCTCGTTATTGCGTTTGTCGTGGTCATCGTGCTTTTCCTTCTATTCGGTGGCGTGGCAATGACGGGTGGAATGATGAATGGCGGGATGCATAATGGCTTGAATGAAAACGGATGGATGAGTGATCGCAGTTGGATGTGGTTTCCAGCTCTGATTACACTCGGTCTCGGTATCGTGCTCGGATGGATCATCTTCAAGAAGAAGCAGTGACCGAGCTGTAAGGCGTTTACAACTGAAACAACTACAATTATTTTGTTCATTCATGTGTATTAAAAATACAGAAAGGAGATGGCAGAAAATGTAAGGAGAAAATGTTTAATGACAATAAGAAATCTTGAACCGGTTAAAAACAAATCTTTAAATAACAATTTTTTACACACTTTAATAAAAAGGTGATAAAATGCTTAATAAAAATTTGATTGCAGTATTTATTCTTGGACTACTTTTCACATTTGTCTCTTCTATAAATGCACAGGAAAAACCGACTGAAAAGAAAGAAAGTAAGATGATGATGCAGGATGAAGATATGAAATGTATGGACAAAATTGCCTCAGATAGTACTATGAGAATGGAGATGATGAATATGATGATGAATAAGTGCAAGAATGATAAAGAAGGCATGATGCAAATGTGCAAAACAATGATGGATAACCCTGAAATGCACAAGACCATGATGAAGATGATGCAAGATAAAGGAACGATGGAAGGTAACATGATGAAACATAATATGAAGGGCGACTCAACCAAAACTATAGAGCAATCCGATCCTGATCCGCATCACCACAAATAGTTACGTGGTTTCTTACACCGAGTTCCACTGAGAAGTTTAGAGGAGTGGCTGCACATGGTTAGAAAATAAAAATATGTTATCCCTCTCGCTTCAGAAGTTAGAGGAATATGTTTACCTAAAAATTTTATAAAAGATTTGCAATTAAATGTAACGCATCAGGGATCTACACAAGTTATTTTAGCAGCAGAAAAATTAAGTAACTAAAAGAAGAGTGTTTTATGGACAGCAAACATCATATTCATAGCCCCAACACTATGAAGCAGCATAAACATTCAGAACCCGATCATTCAAAACATAATGATCAAAGTTCTCATAAAACGATGAATCAAAAAAAGAATGATCACGTCGGACATAACCATTCTGAGCACCTTGGTCACACGGTAGAAGATTTTAAAAGAAGATTCTGGATTTCCCTAATTGTTACAATTCCAATCCTTCTTCTCTCACCTATGATCCAGCATTTGCTCGGACTTAAAGAAACTTTACGTTTCAATGGTGATATCTATTCTTTGTTTGCGCTTTCATCTTTCGTCTTTTTCTATGGCGGCTATCCTTTCTTAAAGGGTCTGTTTGATGAATTGAAAAAGAAGCAGCCCGGTATGATGACATTAATCGCACTTGCAATATCAGTTGCTTATTTCTACAGCACTGCTGTGGTGTTTGGTGTTGAAGGTGAAGTTTTCTTCTGGGAATTGGCAACGCTTATTGACATTATGATTCTCGGTCATTGGATAGAAATGAAATCAATCATGGGTGCTTCAAAAGCTCTTGAAGAACTCGCAAAGCTCATGCCTGATGAAGCTCATCAAATTGACGATAACGGAAATGTTGCTGATATTCCTGTTTCTCAGCTTAAGCATAAAGATAAATTATTAATCAAACCTGGCGAAAAAATTCCTGCCGATGGAAAAATCTTTGAGGGTAAAACTTCTATTAATGAATCTATGTTAACTGGTGAATCAAAACCCGTTTCTAAAAAAGAAGGTGATGAAGTAATAGGGGGATCAATAAATGGCGAAGGATCAATAAAAATTGAAGTTGAAAAAACCGGCGATGAAACTTTTCTTTCCCAGATTGTAAAGTTAGTTCAGGAAGCACAAGAGAGTAAATCGAAAACTCAGAACCTTGCTAACAGAGCCGCATTCTGGTTAACAATTATTGCAATTACTGCCGGTGCATTAACAATGTTTGTATGGCTTATGTTCACTGCAGAAAGTTTCAACTTTGCATTATCTAGAACTGTAACGGTAATGGTAATTGCCTGTCCGCATGCTCTTGGTCTGGCAGTTCCTCTTGTTGTTGCTGTCTCAACTGCACTTTCTGCAAAGAGCGGTTTGCTTATAAGAAACAGAACTGCTTTTGAGGAGGCAAGAAATATTCAGGCAATTATTTTTGATAAGACAGGAACATTAACCAAAGGAGAATTCGGAGTAACGGAAACATTTTCTTTTGATGATAGCTATGATGAAAAAGAAATATTAAAATATGCAGCTACAATTGAATCCGAATCAGAACATCCCATTGCACAAGAAATAGTAAGATCTTCTGAAGATAAATATGAGTTAAAAGAATTCAATTCAATTCCCGGCAAAGGAGCAGAAGGAAAAGTAAACGGCAAAGATGCTAAAGTCGTGAGTCCGGGATATCTCCAAGAAAATAAAATAGAGTTACAAGAAAAAGATAAGATTGAAAAATTATCTGCTCAGGGTAAAACAGTTGTATTTGTTCTTATTGATAATAAACTAACAGGGGCAATTGCTTTAGCTGATATAATCAGGGAAGAATCGAAAGAAGCGATAAAGCAGCTTAAAGAGTTGGGAATAAAACCGATGATGCTTACAGGGGATAACAAACAGGTTGCAAAGTGGGTTGCCGATGAACTCGGACTCGATGATTATTTTGCCGAAGTTCTCCCGGAGAAAAAAGCAGAGAAAGTAAAAGAAGTTCAGAACCGTGGAATGATTGTGGCAATGACTGGCGATGGAGTAAATGATGCACCTGCTTTAGCACAAGCTGATGTAGGAATTGCTATAGGTGCAGGAACAGATGTAGCTGTTGAAACTGCAGATATAATTCTTGTAAAGAGTAATCCGAAAGATGTGGTTTCATTGATAAAATTTGCAAAAGCAACTTACAGAAAAATGATTCAGAATTTAGTTTGGGCAACAGGATATAATGTTATAGCAATTCCTCTTGCAGCAGGAGTTTTGTATTCAGCAGGAATTGTTTTAAGCCCGGCACTAGGTGCAGTTTTAATGTCTGTAAGTACTGTTATAGTTGCAATAAATGCTAAGTTGTTGAGAGTCTGAATCAATTAAAAAAAACAAAAGAATCTACAGGTAAACCGTAGTATAAAGTTTATTCTGTTGTAAAACTTATGGTTTCTGCTGCCCGGGATGCGATTCTAAATTTGAAAAAGATCCAGAAAAATATTCTAAGAATTTAAGTGATGATGGAAAAAAATTTATTGGTAAAAAATAGTTTTTGATTATCCTAACTTTAACTTCGATGGCAAAGGTACATTTAAAGTACCTTTACCTTTTAGTAAAAAGTTTTTCTTCATAATATCCTGCTGTCACTTTTTATATTAGTTTTACACTAATAAGGTGTATTAGTTCTTCTTTTTCTATTCAAACCTAAGGGCAATAATGATTGTTGGAGTTGAAACTTCGGCGTTAGGAAACCGTAATACAGGAACATCACGTTATATTTCCTGCTTAATTGAACAGCTGGAAACATTTGATGATGATATTAAATTATTTTCTTTTCTTGATTCCGGAATTGATTTTCAGTTGAAGAGAAAGGGCTTTGAAAAATTTATTTACAGAAATTTTTATCTTAAAAAAGAGATGGCTCAACAAAAAGTGGATTACGCTTTTTTCCCGGACTACTTTATGCCTCCAAATTTTTCCAATCCTTCTGCAGTAATAATTCACGACCTCTCGTTTCTTTCTCATCCTCATTTTTATTCAAAAAGTTTTGTTTCATTCTATAAATATCAATTGAAAACAACATTAAAAAATAATCCATTAATTTTAACAATAAGTGAAAGCACACGAGCAGCAATTAACAAATATTTGAATATAAAAAAAGAAAATATCCATTTACTGCAAGCTTATTCCTGGTTCGCAAATGATAATGTTGAACGAACTGATAATAATTATCTTCTTTACCTTGGACATATCGAGCCGAGAAAAAATCTTTACTTCTTAATAAAAACTTTTCTTAAATGGAAAAAAGTAGCCAAATCTAATTTGAAGTTAATTATTGCGGGCGAATTCTGGATAAAAACCTCAGAGACAATAAAAATTCTTAATGAGTTTAAGGATAATCCTTTTGTTGAATTTACCGGATATGTTGATGAAGATAAGCTTAAGAAACTTTACAGTAATGCTTCTGGTTTTGTGCATACAAGTTTTGTTGAGGGATTTTGTTTTCCTGTTCTTGAAGCAATGCATTATAAGCTTCCGATAATCTGCTCTTTAACCACAGGAGCCGAAGAAATATCCAAACCTGATTCAATCATAGTAAACCCTTATAGTGAGAAAAGTCTGTTAAATGGTTTCGATAAACTGTTTGAGATAATAACTACAGGAAAAAAGATTAACTATGAAATAAAATATTCTCCTTCACTAATGAGAAATCAGCTTGCAGAGGTTATTGATATTCTAAAATCAAAAATCAATAATAAAATTTCAATCTCAATTCCATCGGCAGAAAATGAAGAGGAAGCTGTTGAAAAAACTCTTCTTTATTCAGGACTTTTCAATTCTGGGATAAAAAAAGAAATGCTTCATAAATCTATCTTTGATGTTGAAATGAATAAGGAAGAACTGGAAAGAGTTTTATTGAAGTTATACATTCAGAATAAAATTTATTTCAAGGATGATTCGGTTTTCCTGAATCATATTCTGCAATTCAACAATAAACCAAAGTTGAAAGCCAACCAGTTAAAGAACAAGAAAGCTTTAAGGCGTTTAGATTTTATTCCATTCATTTATTCTGCTTCCTTAAGCGGGGGCACATCACATTATGGATATGAAGATCACGATGATATAGATCTTTTTATAATTACAAAACCAAATTCACTCTATATTGTTTATGCACTAATTCATGTTTTATCACTTTTATTCCGAATAAGAAAAGAATTGTGTGCAAACTATTTAATTGATGAGCAGGAAATGGAAATAAAATATCCTCGTGATTTTTATACAGCCCATCAGATAATTTCTTTAAAGCCATTTAAGAATAAAAAACTGCTTAATGTTTTTTTTAATCAGAACAAATGGATTACAAACCACTTCCCAAATTTTTCATTGGATGAAAGTAAAATAGATAAACCGGTAAAGAATATTTTTCTTAACCCATTAAACAAAATTCTTAAGTTTATATACAGACTTGCCTACAAAAAGCAGTTAAAAGAGAATCAAGACAAAACTTCAATAATACTGGATGAGCTTTCAATTAAACTTCATACAAATGATAACCGATTGAGAATTACTAAAGAATTTTTTGATGCCTGGAGAGATTACAAATCGGGAGCTATTTCCCTTCAAGAAGCAGAACATCTTAAAGAAAGAATCGCAGTTCAATGAGAATATTAATAGGACAATCATATTTCAGAGTTTTGGATCCAAAAGAACTCGCTAGAAGAATGCCCTATCCCCCATTAGGAACTTTATATGCAGCAGCAATCCTCAAGAGGTTTAAGCACGAAGTAATTTTTTATGACTCAATGATGAGCCGAAATCCCGATGAGTTTATTGAAAAGATTGAGACTATAAAACCGGATCTTATATTGTTATATGATGATGAGTTTAATTACCTGACAAAAATGTGTCTCTCAAAGATGAGAGATAAAGCTGTTCAGTTTATTAAGAAAGGGAAAAGTAAAAATATACCTGTTGTAGTTTACAGCTCAGATGCTACAGACTTTCCCCAATCCTATTTATCGGCAGGATGTGATGCAATTATCTATGGTGAAGGTGAGGAAACGTTAAAGGAAGTTATTACTTCATTCAGCAATGATTCTTTTAGAACCGATAAGTTTAATATAAACGGATTGAAATTTTTACAAAATGGTTCTATCCATATCACCTATAAAAGAAAATTACTTGAAGATTTGAACAACCTGCCCAATCCTGATTATTCATTTATAAATATGAATGAGTATCGGGATGAGTGGATAAATAATCATGGATATTTTTCAACTAATATCTCTACAACAAGAGGATGTCCTTACAGATGCAACTGGTGTGCAAAACCTCTTTACGGACAAACCTATAATTCAATATCGCCTGAAAGAGTTGCGCATCAAATTAAAAATTTAATAGAAAATTACTCTGTTCATCATTTATGGATTACAGACGATATCTTTGGATTGAAACTCGGCTGGATTAAAGAATTTGCAGTTGAATTAAAAAAACAGAACATAAAAGTTGAATATAAATGTCTCACCCGTCCTGATCTTCTTTTACGAGGAGACACAATAAATGATTTGAAAGAATCGGGATGCAAAGATATCTGGATCGGTGCTGAATCGGGAAGCCAGAAAATTCTTGATGCAATGGATAAAGGAACAACTGTTGAACAGATTTATGAAGCATCAAGGAGAGTGAAAGAAACCGGAATGGATATTTCATTCTTTATTCAGTTCGGTTACACAGGAGAAAACAGAGAAGATATTAAGCTTACAAGAAAGATGATAAGGGATTGCCTGCCTTCTGATATTGGAATTTCTGTTTCCTACCCATTGCCTGGGACTTTATTCTATGAAAAAGTTAAAAATGAATTGCAGGGCAAAACCAACTGGGAAGATTCCGATGATCTTGATCCAATGCTTAGAAGTGTTTATGAAAGAAGTTTTTATAAAATGCTTCATCGTTTTGTGCATGCCGAATACAGGATTTATAAAATTACAAGAAGCAGGAACTGGAAGAAACTTCACTACTTCTTTTTCTATCTTGTTAAAATGATTTTCTTAAGATTAAAAATGAGCAAGTTCCTTAAAGATGAAAAACTAAGCATTAGCAATTCAATTTGAATAATATGAATCTTACAGACATAGAAAAAATAAATATCGGCTTTGGAAACGTGGCTGATGAATATGATTCAATGCAGGGTATAAATATTCCTGTAAAGATAATGCGTGAGAAATTTTATAAAACTGTTGATTCTTATATTAAACCGCCTGCGTATATTCTTGAACTTAACTGTGGAACCGGGATAGATGCTTTTTATTTTGCTAATGCAGGATATAATGTAGTGGCAACAGATATTTCCGATAAAATGCTTATGAATGCAAGAAGTAAAGGCACACTAAAAAATCTTTCATTTGAAAAATTAAATCTGGCTGAGCTGAAAAAAGCAACGGGTAAATATGATCTGGTAATCTCGAATCTAGGCGGAGTAAATTGCCTGGATGATCTTTCAAAATTGAGCAGAGATGTTTCTGAGTTATTAAATCCGAAAGGATATTTTATTGTTTCTGTTATGCCTCAGTTTTGCTTGTGGGAGTTTGCATTAATATTCAAAGGCGAGTTTAAGAGAGCTTTAAGAAGATTAAAAAGAGATGGAGTTATTGCCAATGTAGGAGGAGAACAAATTTTTGTAAGGTATTATTCTCCCAAGAAATTTTATAGTTATTTTAAGAACAATTTTCATCTGAATAAGACAACAGGATTACGGATATTTGCACCACCACAACCCGCTTCTCATTGGTATCAGAAACATCCTTCAATTACAAAGTTCCTGGATATTATTGATAATAAGATTGAATCTTTTTACTTCTCATCACTTATCGGTGATTACTACATAGCCGTTTTACAAAAAGTGTAATAAGTTATGAAAAAGATTCTTATACCTTTTTTAATTATTACCTTGTTGCTTCTTTTTATTTTTCTCTTCAAATCGGAAATTTATAAAATATCAACTAAGACAGAGTTAACAGATGAGCAAAAGAATGAATTGTACAATCTTGCGGTGCTTGCTAAAACTAATGGAGACCTGCCAATCTCTTCTCTTCTTTTGAACAATAATGAAATTATAGGTGAAGGATATAATACGGTTGTAAGAGATTCAGATATTTGCGGACATGCAGAGATTAATGCATTAAAAAATGCAATAAGCAAAACTGGTTTAATTGCATTTACGAAACTGGAAAGAAGCAGGATAAAAATTATCTCCACACTTGAACCTTGTGAAATGTGCAAAGGAGTTCTGCTGCAATATAATATCAGGAATGTTCAATTCTTAAAAGAGAAATCTCTTTCTGTTAACTTAAGCAGCAGCTATAATGAACTCCGTTACCAGTTAAATAAAAAACAGATCTCATCTCCAGATCTGCTCAATTCTTTATCCAAACTTCATCCAGATTATTAGGAAGTCAAGAATGTCATACTAACCTATCTCAGGATTTTTTTATATTCGAAGCAGATGCTTCCCAAAGAATTCCCTCAGAGAAACAAGTTCATCATAACTATTTAATTTTTAATCAATTAAAACCAGGGTTTCAATTAAGTTTTTTAATTTTTATTTTTTCCAATACAATTACAGTTAATTACTTAAGATGCTGACAGAAATAAAAGAACTATCCGATCATATGTTCTGGGCTGATGGTATTGTTTGGAATGCAGTAATGGTGCTGCCGGAAAAAGAAAATCATAAAAAATTAAAAGTGCTTCTTCATCATATTCATGCCGTACAGCATGCATACCTAAATATATGGTTTAACCAGCCAATTAAATACAGAGCAATGACTGAGTTTCACAATTTAAATGAAATTGCTGAATGGGGATTGGATTTTCATAAGAAATACGAAATCTTTATAAATAAATTAAATGAAGAAAAACTCAAAGAGATAATTAAAATCCCATGGTCAAAACATCTGGATGCAAAATTGGGAAAACCAGCAGGGCCATCTTCATTAACCCAGCAGATTTTACAGGTTGTACTGCATTCAACATACCATAGAGCACAAGTAAATAAAACCATTCGTGAAATAGGAGTTGAGCCGCCCCTTACAGATTTCATATTTTGGATCTGGACAGGAAAACCAGAAGGGAAATGGAAATAAAAAAAGATTGGACAGCTTTCATTAGATTTTACTCTCTTTACTTACTATCCAATCCCAATTCCAAAACCTAACTTAATAGGTTTTAGAATCTGAAACTGACAAAATTAATTATCAGTTTCACTTAGCAATATACTTCAAAATTTTTCTAAGTCAAGTCTGAATTCAAAAATTTAATTTTAACTTTGATATTAATCATACATAAGGAAATTTTTGTACAATGAATTTCAATAATTATGTAATAATGATTTTTGATTCTTTCAAATAAAAAAGCCTGCTCATTTTTAGAACAGGCTTTATAATTAACAGCCTTCGAAATTCCTTTATAACTTCGAAAACCGCCCTCTCAATTCTGAAAAACTATTACTGGCGTGTAAAATCAATATGCATATTTTTGAATTCTTTTCCATCCATATACATAAACATCTCCATTACATGATTATTCTCATCAACTATCTGCATAGTTTGTCTGAAAGGTTCCTCATTTCCTGTCATTGGGTCAACATAAGTTCCTTTCATTTCAACCATCTTCGTCTCCTCATTATACTTTCCTTTTGATGTCATCATCCCGGTTCCCATATTATCAACCCAGATAGCATAAAACTCCTTGGAAGCATTATCATATGCAAGAAGGTTCATACCTTCCATAGGCATTTCCATAAACTTACCGGTGAAAGTTGATTTCTGGTATCTTCCCCCAAGTATCATTTCATTTGTCATCATTCCTTCACTTTCCATCGGTTCTGTACCGGGCATCATCCACATAGTCATTTTTGTTTTCCAGGAACCGTTTTCTTTTGCAAGCATTTCATGTGTCTGGCCTGGAGTCATATATTCCATCCAGGCTTTCATCTGGTCTTTATTTGCATCTTCTTCCTGAGCAAAAGACTGCATTGAAAGCATCATTGAACAAAAAATCATTGAAAGAAAGAGTTTCATGAAGCACCTCCTGTTATATTTAATTTATAGTTTTTGATCTGACGATTTTAATAGGACGAAACTATTGAAAGAGAAAATGAAAGTCAAACTAATTTTGATGAATGGATTTGGGTTTTATAAACCAAACAGATTTTCTAAATTTATCTTATGAAATTAAATATTAAAGTAGTTTTTTTAATAATAACCATAAGCTCCTTACTGGGGTTAATCTACAATTATTTCTCCTCTTCCGGAATTCCAATAATTGCTGATGAAAAGAAACTGCAATGGGCGGAAGACTCATTACTGAATTCAACTTATGAAAAGAATTTTCAGAAGACAGATACTTTGGATATAACAAGAAAAGAAGATGTAATTGAGAATCTGAATTCATCATTAGATAAGAATAGAAAGAAAGAAAATAAAACCGCTGATAAAAATAAATTAAGTTCGGAACCCGAAAAGAAAGAAGAAAAAGAACTCTCAGAGCCAGCTGCAATTCATCTTAAACAGGCGTATAATCTCTACCAGCAGAATGTACTTTTTATTGATGCGAGAGAACCTGTTGATTATCATTATGCACATATAAAAAATGCGATCAATATCCCTTTCGATCATTTTGATGAATACAAACATTTACTTAATAGTATTGATAAGAATAGAACTATAGTAACTTACTGTGCAGGTACTGACTGCGATCTTAGCAAATTGCTTGGGAATATGTTATTTGAGATGGGATATAAGAAAGTCTATATTTTTTTCGGCGGATGGACTGAATGGCTTGAGGCTAATTATCCTACTGAAAAAGAAAATCAGATTGAAGAATGAAAAAATTTTTAGCTAATAAATATCTTTTACTTTTGAGCAGATTAATTCTCGGCTTTATTTTTATTTATGCAGGAATGGAAAAGATATCAGATCCTGAAAGTTTTGCAAGAGCAATAAATAATTATAAACTGCTTCCCTTTTCATTAATAAATATCGCTGCACTAATTTTACCATGGATTGAAGTTACTACAGGAATTCTTTTAATCTTTGGAATCATAGTAAAAGAAAATGCATTTATCATTTCTGCATTGGTTGGGATTTTTATGATAACAATTACAATTAGTCTTTTGAGAGGACTGAATATTGACTGCGGATGTTTTGGAACTGCAGGAGGTTCAAAGATTGGGATTCAAAAACTGATTGAGAATTTTTTATTGATACTTTTAGGAATACATTTAGTTTATTTTGGAGGAGGTGAGATTAGTTTTTCACAAAATCCCAATGATCAAATCCCAAATGATAAATAAGCACCAATTAAAAATTCAAATTTCAAAAACCTGTTAGTTATTAAATATTTGTTTTAATGAAATTTTATTTGTGATTTGTTTTTTGGAAATTGGAATTTCATATGACCTGTTTTTCACTTAGTTTCGATCTAATATCTATTCAAAGCCTTAATTGCAATATCTTTTCTATAATACATCCCTTCAAAATGAATTTGCCTTATTGCTTCATAAGCTTTTTCTCTGGTTTCTCTTAAATCATTTTTATTAAAAACAGATGTTACTCCAAGAACTCTTCCGCCGTTTGTAATTATCTTTTCATTAATTTCATCCGTGCCAGCATGATAAATAATTATTTTTTTATCATTTATATCCAGCCCGGTAATCTCAAATCCTTTCTGGTATGAATCAGGATATCCCTTTGAAGCAGCAACAATACAAACAGCAGAACCTTCCGAATAATGAACAGCGTTTTTATCAAGCTTTCCAATAGCAGAAGAATAAAGAAGCTTAAGAAAATCTCCTTTAAGAAGAGGAAGTACAACCTGAGTTTCAGGATCTCCAAACCGACAGTTAAACTCAACTACTCTTGGTCCAACATTGGTAATCATCAGTCCCGCATAAAGACATCCCGAAAAAGGAGAACCTACATCCCTCATTCCTGTCAGTGTTGGTTTGATTATTTTATCTTCTATTTGGGATAACAATTCTTTTGTTACAATAGGTGCTGGTGAGTAAGCTCCCATTCCGCCAGTATTTTTTCCTGTATCATTATCTCCGATTCTTTTATGATCCTGGCTTGAAGGCAAACAGATAAAATCTGTTCCATCAGTTATTGCAAGTATTGAAGCTTCCTCCCCTTCCATAAATTCTTCAATAACAACTTTTTCTCCGGCTGAACCAAAAACTTTATCTAAAAATATTTCTTTTAAAGATCTTTCAGCTACATCATAATTATTACAAATTAATACTCCCTTACCTGCGGCAAGTCCATCAGCTTTAATAACAATAGGATATTTTGATTTCTTCAGATAAGAGATAGCATTTCCATATTCGTTAGAATTAAACTCAACAAAATCAGAAGTTGGAATATTATATTTTTTCATTAATTGCTTTGCAAAAGATTTGTGTGCTTCTATTTGAGCTGCTTTTTGACTTGGTCCAAAAACTTTTAAGGCTGAGTTTCTTAAATAATCACTTAAACCATCAACAAGAGGCTGCTCTGGTCCGATAACAACCAAATCAATTTTTTCATCTTTACAGAACTGAAGAACTTTATCACCATGAGAAGGATTTATTCTGATATTCTCCCCTATCTGCTTTGTTCCCGGATTGCCCGGCATAATGAAAAGTTTATCAAGTAATGAGCTTTTACTTAATTTTAAAGCTAAAGCATGTTCCCTTCCACCTGAACCAATGAGAAGCACCCTCATAAAACATCCTTCTTCACAATTGACTGCAATTGCTTTGTAAGCTGTTCAGTTAAAACATCTCTTCTGTATTTCTGCAAAAGGTTCTCATCAGGTTTAGGAAGCCCATTCTTTTTATAGAGTTCATAAACTTTTATCAAAGTATTTTTGATTCCATCTATATCATCTGGTTCAGTCATAAAAGATGCACCATACTCGTCAAGCGTCATTTTCGCAACACCATCAGGTACGCAACCAATAATAGGTTTTTGTGAACCCATATATTCAAGAAGTTTACCCGGTAGAATTGCATTAATATTTCTTTTCTTACCAATCATCAGCCAGAGAATATCACTCGAAATAATTTTCTTTACAGCTTCTTTATGATTCATATAACCGAATTCTTTAACAAATTCTTCAAGGTTAAGTTTAGTAACAAGTGCCTTGTTTTCTTTACCAAGATATCCTACAAAGTTAAGCTGAATTTTTAAAGCTATATCAGGCCTTTCAATAACAAGCTTTTTAAAAGCACGAAGAAAATATTTTGGAGTGTTGTACTCCATAAATATTCCTGAGTAAGTAACAATCATTCTGTCATTAAATTTTGGTTCCGGCTGAACATTCTCAAAATCCTGGGGATCAAAACCATGAGGGATTATTACAATATCATTGAATGTTAAGAATTTGTAATTCTTGATTTGTTTTTCTTTTATCTTCCTGTTAGTTACAATTATTTTATCAACAGCTTTTAATGAGAGATATTCCATTCTCTTATGAATTGTTTTATGAATTGGAGTAGGATAAAAAGCGAAGTAGCTTCCGTACCAGAGATCTCTGTAATCAACTAAAATCGGAACATCAAATTCTTTTTTTAATTTCCTTAAATAAAAAAAAGAAGAAAATGGAGGGATAGTAACATATATGGCATCAAAATGTTCAGTCTTTAAAAGCTCTTTTATTTTTTGGAAAGCCAGTTTAGACCATGAAATTTTGTTA
>MHAF01000017.1:3756-11098 GCA_001802865.1 Ignavibacteria bacterium RBG_16_34_14 | reverse complement strand
TCCCCATAGATCTACCCGATCCCATAGAAGCTATTAAATTCAGATTAGAACAGTTAGGTAAAGATCTATCGGAATTATCAAAAATTCTGGGTTCAAAAAGCAGAGCTTCGGAAATTCTTAATAGGAAAAGAAAGCTTAGTATATCAATAATTCGGACATTACATAAAAAATTAAACATCCCTGCTGAGTCACTTATCTCAGAATATTGATTTAACTATTTATTCATACCTTAACGCTTCTATCGGATCAAGGTTCGCTGCTTTATACGCAGGATACGTTCCAAAAATAATCCCAACTGTAAAGCACAAAAGCATTCCAATAAATACCCAGTCATATGGGATTGCAGTATTAGCGCTTAAGAACCCACCGACAAAATTACCAACACCAATTCCTAAACCTATTCCTATAAAACCTCCCAGCAAACAGAGGAAAACTGCTTCAAATAAAAACTGAACAAGAATATTTTTTTTCTTTGCACCGACTGCTTTCCTTATACCTATTTCTCTCGTTCTTTCAGTAACAGTTACAAGCATAATATTCATAATACCAACACCTGCAGCAAGCAAAGCAATTATGGAAACTGCCAGAGCCCCGATTTTTACTCCGCCAGTTATATCATTAACCTGACCAATAAGGGATTCGTTACTGAAAATATCAAAATCATTTTCTTCACCAGGTTTAATCTTTCTTATTTTTCTCATATGCCCGATGGTAGACTCTATTGTATTTGAATAATCATCCTTACTATAAGCCATAACCGTAATAGAAACACTTGAAGCTCTTCTTCCATAAAATGATTGAAAGGTTGTAATGGGAATAACAATATAATTGTCTTGTGATTGTCCGAATATTTCAGGCCGTTTTTTTATAG
Source organism: Ignavibacteria bacterium RBG_16_34_14 (assembly GCA_001802865.1). GTDB lineage: Bacteria > Bacteroidota > Ignavibacteria > Ignavibacteriales > Ignavibacteriaceae > RBG-16-34-14. The sequence goes on along the minus strand of MHAF01000017.1, from coordinate 10,227 downwards.
TGCCAATTACTTTTAATGGTTTTCCATCCATCTTAACTATCTTACCAATTGGATCAACATTGTAAAAGAGTTTTTCAGCAATGAAATGGCCCAACACACAAACATTAGCAGAGTATTCTATTTCATTATTCCGGAATTCTCTTCCGTCTTTAATTTCAAGATTAAGAGTACTATAAACTCCTTGTGTAACACCAACACAATATATATTCGGATTTGTTTCTTCACTGCCAAATTTTATTATTTTTCCTCCATCACCCTGAAAAGCACCGAGTGTTTTTGCTTCTGTCATCATTTCTTCAAAGCGGTAAAAATCATCAAGAGTTATATCTTTCCTGTTCCTGTATTTCTCCCAGGAATCTTCCCCGCCAGCATGAATTGCAGGCCATTTTCGTATTTCAAATGTATTTTTACTTAAGAATTGAAAACCATTCTCAATAGTATTCTGCAGCATTGTTATTATAGTCATAACAACAATTATTGAAAAAATCCCCACAACAATTCCAAGAACAGTAAGAAGCGTTCTTAAGCGATTTGTTTTTAAAGATTGAAAAGCAAGTAATAATAGCTGTCTGATTTTCATATTCTCCCCTGGATTATTTCATCTCCTGTATTTTCATATAGGGAATTAATAAAAATTTTAGTTACTCGTAACGTAAAGCTTCAATCGGATCAAGATTAGCTGCTTTATATGCAGGATAAGTTCCGAAAATGATACCTACGGTAACACACAATAATAAACCAATCACTACCCAATCATAAGGTATAGCAGTTTGTGCATTTATCATGCTTCCGGCAAAATTACCAATTCCAACTCCAAGAACAATTCCTATAAAACCACCCAACAAGCAAAGGAAAATTGCTTCGAATAAAAACTGGGATAGAATATTTATTTTCTTTGCACCAACAGCTTTCCTTATACCTATTTCTTTTGTTCTTTCTGTTACAGATACAAGCATTATGTTCATAATTCCTATTCCTGCAGCAAGTAACGCAATAATTGAAACAACCAGAGCTCCAATCTTAACACCGCCTGTAATATCATTCATCTGTCCTATTAAAGATTCATTGCTGAAGATATCAAAATCATTTTCTTCACCTGGTCCGACTTTTCTTATGGTTCTCATATATCCGATTGCCGCTTCAATGGTTTCATTATAATCCTGTTTCGAATAAGACATAACCGTAATGTTAATACTCCTGCTTCTTCTTCCATATATTGATTGAAAGGTAGTTATAGGAAGAACTACAAAATTATTTCTGCTGTCTCCGAACATTGAAGGCTGACTCTCAAGAACTCCAATAACTGCAAAAGGTTTACCGTCAACTCTAACTACCTGACCTATGGGGTTTATTGCAGGAAATAATTTATCAGCAACATCTGCACCCAGAAGACAAACATCATTTGAATACTGTACATCAGTTTCGCGTAAATCGCGACCATATGCAACATTCCAATCATTTGTATGCATTGCATCTGTAGTCACACCTGCTAATTGGATATTCGGATTTGTTTCATCGTTACCAAACTTAACTATTATTCCCCACTGCCACTGTTCAGCACCAATATATTTTGCCTGGGTAAGCATTTCATTAAGCCTGTAATAATCTTCTATAGTTATATCTTTCCTGTTCCTGAACCTGTCTCTTGAACCAGGACCACCCTCATGCATTATCGGAAATTTTTGTATCTGAAATGTATTTTTATTAAGCATTGCAAGACCACTTTCAATACTATTCTGCAGCATAGTAATTATTGTCATTATAACAATAATTGAAAAGATTCCAACTACAATACCGAGAATAGTAAGAAGAGTTCTTAGCTTATTAGTCTTAACAGACTGGAATGCTACCGATATTACTTCTTTTATATTCATTTTTTACACATCATTTATAATTAGTCATTGGTCCTATGTCATACAATAGTCATTCGCTTCACTGTCATTCATTGTCATTTATTGTTAAAAACAATTGAATGACTACCGAATGACCATTGAATGACGATGAATGACCAAATCTTGACCTTGCTCTTGAATTTACACTTGAACATGATTTACTCATACCTTAATGCTTCTACAGGATCCATTTTCGCAGCAGTATAAGCAGGTGCAAGTCCGGCAATAACCCCGGTAATTAATGAAACTAAAATAGCAATGATAACTGCATCATATTGAACAGAAGTTGGAATAAACTGATTGATCATTAAACTTGTTAATATTGCTAGAAGAAGTCCGAAAATACCACCTATTAAACAGATAGTAGAAGATTCCAAAAGGAACTGACCGAGCACAGTTCTTTTCTTTGCACCAATTGCTTTCCTTATTCCGATTTCTCTTGTTCTTTCTTTGACAGAAACAAACATAATATTCATAATTCCAATTGCGCCAACAAAAAGTGACAATCCTGTAATAAATAATCCTGCAATCTGAATAACACCCACAACCGAATACAGAGTGGACATCAAACCTTCCTGCTGGTTAATTGAAAAATCATTCTCTTCATTGATCGTTAAACCTCTTACTTTCCTCATCACCCCTTCAGCTTCAATTTTTGTTTCTTCAAGAAGTGTTGGATTTTTTGCCCGAACATTTATAGTTATCGAGTTCCATGCCTGACCAAGAAAATGTTTAAAAATAGTTCCTATTGGAACAAATACCTGATTATCAGGATTCCATGAACCGAGCAGCCAGCTTCCCTGCTCAGAAAGAACACCAACTACCTGGAAATTTATTCCACCAACCTTTATTATTTTATCTAAAGCATCTCCTCTTGGGAAAAGATTCTTTGCTATTTCACTTCCAATAACCACAACATACCGCGAGCTTTTACTTTCAATTTCAGAATAGAATCGGCCCATATTAAATGTAAAGTTCGTTGTCTTTACATAATCAGCATTTGAACCGTTAAGAAAAACTCCATCTACTCTTCTGTCACCATATTTAATTACCTGCCTGCTATTAATAACCGGAGCCACTGCACTCGGCAGGTTTGCAAGTTCTTTAAACCGTTCAAAATCGTCCATGGTAATGTTTCTGCGAGCTCTCAACTTCCACCAATCTTCATTTGTAAACCAGGCCCATTTATCAACATAAAGAACATCTGAACCAAGGGCACTCATCCCTGTTTGAAATGAATTATCAATCCCTTTAATTGCAGTGCTCATAACTACAACAGCCCAAATACCAATAACAATTCCCAGCATAGTAAGTAACGATCTTATTTTGTTTGCCCTTATTGCTCTAAGTGCAATTAACATACTTTCTTTAATTTCAAATAGTAATGTTCTCATAATTATTTAAACCCTAAATTGTCCGGGGTATGGTTCATTAACAACATCTTCAACTGGAGCGGATTCATATTTATCATTTAACATTTATAACAATCCTTTTTTAATTACTATATTTATTACTCATACCAACTACCTATACCATATACCTTTATACCATATACCTTTATACCATATACCTTTAAACAATATACCTTTATACCATATACCTTTATACCATATACCTTTATACCATATACCTTTAAACAATAAATCTTTATACCATATACCAGCTTTTATTCAGCCACAGCATTTATTTTTGGTACATGCCTTACCACAACTCTTTCATCTTTTTCGATTAGTCCATCTCTCAATCTTATTATTCTTCCAGCATGTTCGGCAATATATTCCTCGTGAGTAACAAGAATAATAGTATTACCTTTTCCATGAATTTCAGAAAAGAGAACCATTATCTCTTCCCCTGTTTTCGAATCAAGGTTACCCGTTGGTTCATCTGCAAGAATAATAGAAGGTTTTGTAACGAGAGCACGAGCAATAGCAACTCTCTGTCTCTGCCCGCCGGAAAGTTCATTAGGTTTATGATGCATTCTGTCCTGCAATCCCACATCAATTAAAGATTGTTTAGCTCTATCTCTTCTTTCAGAATAAGAAACTCCGCCATAAATAAGGGGGAGTTCAACATTATGCAAAGCATCTGAACGAGCGAGAAGATTAAACGTCTGGAAAACAAAACCAATCTCTTTATTCCTGATTGCAGCAAGCTGGTTATCAGTCATATCACTTACACTTACTCCGTTAAAATCATATTTGCCGGAAGTTGGTGTGTCGAGACAGCCAAGCAAATTCATAAGTGTTGATTTACCTGAACCTGACGGACCCATTATTGCAACATATTCATTCTTATCAATTTTTAAAGATACATCCCTCAAAGCAAAAACCTCTTCAGAACCTACCTGGTAAACCCTGGCAATATGTTCCATGTTAATTATATTCATTATTCAATTCCGTATTATTGATTGGTTTTTTCCTTTTTATTCTGGCCTTCTACCCTCACGACAACTCCATCATTTAATTCCCTTGAGATAGCCCTGTAACTGCCAGAAACTACCTCTTCACCCCCTTTTAATCCGGATTTTATCTGGAGATAATTATCATTGCTGATTCCAGTCTGAACATTTATTTTTTTAGCTTTTCCATTTTTAACAATAAAAACAATCTCCTGAATCTTGTCTTGCTTTCCGTCCTTACCTGCTGGTTTAACATTTTCACCTTCTTCATCTTCACCCTCTTCCATATTATTTTTGGGCATATCAGTTCGGGCAGTAACACTTTGGATTGGTACGCTAATTACATTACTAACGGTTTCAGTTTCAATATCTGCATTGCAGGACATTCCCGGTCTTAATGCATCATCAGGATCAATCAGTTTTATTCTCACTTCAAAATTAACAACCTGCTCTTGTGTACCCAGACCTGAAGTGATTGCACTGTTTCCAATTTGAGTTACAAGTCCTTTGAATTCTTTATCGCCAAAAGCATCAACTTTAATTTTTGCTGTGTCATTTACTGAGATCAGCACAACATCGTTTTCATCCACTTCAACTGTAGCTTCTATATTTCTCAGGTCGGAAACAGTCATAATATCAGTTCCCTGGCTGAAACCGCTGCCAAGGACTCTTTCACCAAGTTCAACATTCAGCTTTGTTACAACACCATCAATGGGTGAATAGATAGTTGTTTTATTCACCTGCTCAATTATCTCTTTAAGAGATGCTTTATTCTGAAGAACATTTGCTTCTGCACCTTCATAAAGAGCTTTGGTTGTTAAGTAATTACTATTTGCAGCCTCCATTTCGGCATCACTCGCAAGATTTTTACTATGGAGTTCTTTCATCCTGTTATAATCCAGAGTAATTTTGTCAAGCTCTGCTTTTCTCATTTGCAAGTTAGCTTCTGCAGACTGCAGGTTAGCATCAGCTCTCTCCTTCTGTGCAAAATAAGCATCGCCTTTTATTTTTATAAGAAGCTGACCTTTACTAACTCTGTCACCTTCTTCAACAGGCAAACTGACTATTTCACCAGTTACTTCTGAAGTGATAGTTACTTTGAATTCCGGATTTATTTTACCTGTTGCAGCAACAGTCTGGGTAATATCCCGCTTTTCTACTTTCTCGGTTTGAACAGCGATTATTTCGTCTTTACTTCCGCCGAGAAGTGCAATTAAAACAAGTGCTAAAACCAAAACACCTATTCCACCGAAAATAAATATTTTCTTTTTTGATTTCTTTTTCCCGTTAGCCATTTATTTTTTCTCCTGTTAAATTCATTCCTGATTATTATATTCTAAAATTCCAAGATAATATTTTAACTGCCTGCTAAGAACAATGTATGCAAATTGTGAATTGATATAATTAGTTCTTGCAGTTGTATAGTTTGTTGTCGCAACAAGTACATCAAGCAGCTTGCTGGAGCCTAAAGAATATTTTTCCTGCTCTATCTTAAGGTTTTCTTCTCCTGCTTTTACATTTTTCTCACTTACATTTAATGATTTTTCAGCAGCCTGAAGATCAAGAAATGTAGTTTGAATACTTCTTTTAATTTCTCTTTCAAGATCACTCAGTTCAACTTCTCTGTTCATTGCAGTAACCTTAGCAAACTGAACCTGGTTATCTATTGCAAATCCTGAAAAGATAGGGATGCTTAATGTCAGTCCTACAGAATAAGATTTAGAGTCGAATAAATTTTCAAACCTGTTGGCAAAAGTATTAAAACCTGCCGAGCCGCTTAACCGGGGGAAATGCCCTCCTCTTGCAATAGTAACACCATTATAAGCACTTTCCAGATTCAGTTTTGCACTCTGATAGTCCAATCTATTATTTAACGCTTTATTAACCAAGTCGGAAATCTCTTCATAATCTTTTCCAAGACTGGATTCTAATTCACCTATTTCATCAGATGACAAATTTTCCGGGAAAGTATATTCTTCAAATACATCCAAACCCAGGTAATACAATAAATTGCTTTTTGAAGTTGCAAGAGTATTGCTTACTCTTATTCTTTCAAGTTCGGCATTACCAAAAGCTACCTGCTGTGCATAAACATCGGCAAGGGTAACTGCACCAAGCTTATTTCTTTCTGTTACTGTCTCAAGATTTTTCTGCTGCTGTTTTACATCATCTTCCCTTACT
>MHAF01000017.1:0-3741 GCA_001802865.1 Ignavibacteria bacterium RBG_16_34_14 | reverse complement strand
GAATTAATGACTTCATAGAAATAGCTTATTGTCTGGAAGACAATATCCTGCTTTAGTCTTTCAAGAGAAAGCTCAGCAGATTGAAGATCATTCTGACTTTGAGAAAGACCTGCAATATTTGATAAACCATCAAACAATACCCAATTAGCATTTATACCTGCACTATAGCTCCTGCTTTCAGTTGTTGCAGGAGGAATAATAAAAACTGCACCGCCTATGTTTAATGTTCTTCCTGCCTCCTCACTTTTATCCCATCCCCAGCTTCCGCTGGCACTTAATGAAGGAAGCAGATTACCATACGAAGCTGTTAAACCTGATTCAAATGTTTTAAGATTATTAATACTTCTCTGGAGTGTAGTATTTTTATGCAAAGCTATGTTTATCGCTTCATCAAGGGTTAAAACTTTTTGTGGAAAAGCTGATCCGGTTAGCATCAACAGGATGAAGACCATTCCCGATAAAAGTCGGGATCGTGCCGAAAAGATTGATCGCATTATGTCTCCTGTAAAATTTATTTTCATTCGGGATATTATATAAGACACAAAATATATTTCCAAAGTTACAATATTCTTAGATTTTAAATGAGTGCATCTAAAATCCATTGTAAAATTAAAAGAATTATTTGCCGATTAATTTTTTTATTTATAAGCGGTTGGATAAATACATATGCGGTGAAAAAGAATAAACTTTAAAATGGAAGTCTTGAACCATTTTGTGACTTATTAAAATTTCCTAAGCACAAAAGAAAATTCTGGATGCAAAGGTTTGACGATGAAGTAATAAGAAATGAAAAAATGTTCTGGACTAAATTACATTACATACGCAGTAATCCTGTTGAAGCCGGATTGGTTGGTTCACCGGAAAAATATAAATACTCAAGTGCAAGGAATTATATTAATAATGATCATTCTGTTATAAAGGTTGATACATCATTTGCAGGAATAGAAATTAAGTAACCTTCGTTCTGTCAAGGAAACAATAAAGAGGTTTGGTTTGCTATAGCCTTATAGATATTACAGGCATTAGTAGTTGTTTAAAGAAAAAATTTACTAGTAGATCAGAATATCAAAGAACTCTACTTCACTGAATCGAATCGGAGAATACTATTATTTATTGCTCTCTTGACTTTTTACTTATTAAAGAGGTTAGGCAATTTTTTATTTTAAGAGTAACATTTTCCTTGATTGAATTCTATCTTCAAACTCAATTATATATATATATAATCCACTTGAATAATGTGTGCCATCAAAATTTACTTCATATCTCCCAGCAGTAGCATAATTATAATTTTCCATTTCTAGTAACCTCCCAAGTAAGTCGTAAATTTTTATACTAACATTACCAGAGGTGGGTACTTCAAAAGAAATAATAGTATTTGGATTAAACGGATTTGGATAATTCTGATATAATTTAAAATCAGAGAGTATTTCATTTTCCTTGGAGTTAATATCTAACAAAGTTGTATCGCCATAAATATTATTTTCAATATTCGCAGCTAATAATGTGACAGTATAGGCAATCCCTGGAATATGACCTTCTCCTGAAGTTAAGCCTATCCATTCGGTATACCAATTAGTTGAGCTAGAAAAAAAATAATAACTGGTATATATACAAATTTTTCTTAAAGTTTTTCCCCAAATATTAGTTGTGGATTTATTTGTAACATAAGAAAAATTTTCTGGGTTAGGATTAATAGTATCTCCGATATTTAGAGAGTAGTTTAAACTGATATTCTCAGTAGAATCTTGAGGATTATAATAATAAACTTTATCAGAGTCTGCCCTTTGGTAACTATAAGATTCATTTTGTTTAACAATAGCATATTGGATGCTGTTAATAACAGTATCACCCACGATTTCTTTATATGTGTAATAGTTATTTATTGGTGTAGCATAATGAAAATAAATCCATTTATTTGCCATCTCTAATGATTGAGCCCCACCAGATTGACTATTAATCTTTACAAGTGGAAAAAGAAATAAAAAAAAGATTAATGAAATGATTTTATGCTGAAATTTTTGATTGAAGTTTGCCATTTGAAATTGCCTAACTATTACTTAACCGGAATTGTAAACTCACCATTTTTTAATAACTCCCTTTATTTCTAATCCTAATATTATTAATTGATTCTTCAGAAGCAATAAAAATGTTTATGTTTTCCTCCCAATTCCAATTTATATTAAGATAACTTCAATCCTAATATTATTTTTGTCCCCCTATGGAAATTAGGAATAATCACCATGAACTTTCAGAGTTCTATTCCCAAAATCGGGAATGGTATCCTAAACCTTAAAACCCCTATTTTCAATTTTACTTTTTTAAATACTCATCCTTAATCTTCAGCAAATACTCATAAGCTTCTTCATAATTATTCCCGATCTTTCCATCGAGTATTGCCTCTTCAATTGCTTTTTTTATCTCACCAACTTTCTTTGAAGGTTTAAGATTGCAGACTTTCATTATCTCATCACCTTTAACAGGAGATTGAAATGAACGCAGCTTGTCTTTCTCTTCAACTTCCCAGACTTTTTTCATTACTCTCTCGTAGTTGCCGAGATATTCAGAAACTTTACCGGGATCTTTGCTTGTAATATCTGCCCTGCAAAGTGCAATTAAATCTTCAAGGTCTTCTCCCGCTTCAACAATTAATCTTCTTATTGCAGAGTCAGTAACTTCTTTACCTGCCAGTGCCATAGGACGAAGATGCAGCTTTACAAGCTTTGAAACATATTCAAGCTTATTCATCGGCAGCTTCATTCTTCTGAAAATCCCTTTCATCATTCTTGCACCTATTTCTTCATGACCATGAAAAGTCCAACCTGTTTCTTCAATAAATTTTTTAGTTGCGGGTTTTGCAATATCATGAACCAAAGCTGTGAACCTTAACCAAACATTATCTGTCACTTCGGAAATATTATCAACTACCATAAGAGTATGCCGGAAAACATCCTTATGATGATAATCTTTCCGCTGATCCACACCAGCCATATTACTTATCTCAGGAAAGATAATCTCCATAAGTTCAGATTCATACAACAAACTTAAACCATTTGATGGTTTAGGAGATTGAAGGATTTTTAGAAACTCATCAGTTATTCTTTCCTGGGAAACTATCTTTAACCTTTCCTTAAGCTTTTTTGAAGTTTCAATAATCTCAGGTGCAACTTCAAACTGAAGCTGGGAAGCAAAGCGGAATGCTCTCATCATTCTTAAAGGATCATCATCAAAGGTGATTTCGGGATTTAATGGAGTTCTTATAAGCTTATTTTCCAAATCCTCAATTCCATTGAAGAGATCCATCAATTCACCAAAATTATTTTTATTAATAGAAACAGCAAGAGTATTAATAGTAAAATCCCTTCTGCTTATATCGTCTTTAAAAGTTCCGGCTTCAACATCAGGTTTTCTGCTTGTTCGGGAATATGATTCTTTTCTTGCCCCAACAAACTCAAGATCAAAATCATTATATCTGAAATGTGCTGTACCAAAATTCTTATAGACAGAAACATTTTCAACACCAAGAGTTTTTGCAAATTTTTGTGCGAACTCAGTCCCATCTCCAATCCCGCCAGGGCGGGACAAGACGATAAGAAAATCAATTTCTAATCTGTTTCTATTGAGAAGAATATCTCTTATATAGCCGCCAACAACATAAATCTCAACTCTCATTTCATCTGCAACTGATGATGCTTTTGAAATGAATGGAAATTCATTCAATCGGTTTAATATTTTTTCTTTACT
>MHAF01000016.1 GCA_001802865.1 Ignavibacteria bacterium RBG_16_34_14 | reverse complement strand
TCCTGGAAAACACGGCCGCTTAATGAACAACTGGCAAGGATAAAGCTCAAAGCGTCTTCATGGTCAAAGCCTTCTGCCAACAGGAGCCGGAAGAGATTATCAAAGGTATAAAGATCGTAGACAATGTAAAGCTCATTATCGTCTTTTGGAAATTTCTTAAGGAAGACTAATTCTTCTTCCATTTAGTGGCTCCATGTTTTTCTTTTTTATTTCTTATTTCTATTCAATCTTCTTATTGCCAGCTTTTTCCAAACACTATCAGCAAGCTTTATTTCGGCAGAACTCAGACCATAGCCATGCTTGAGTATCCGCTCGTTGGTTAATTTCAAGATAGCCTCAATACTTTTCTTGTTTCGCATCATATGGTCAATTTCTTGCAACAGGTTTTCGTGCTCAATTTTGTATGGCAGTAAGATTTTTTCTACCTCACTGGGCATTAGTTCCAACACACCTCCTCCATAGGAACGACCTGAAATCTCTGAGAAGGCCAACGACAGAGAGTTATAATAACTTGCTGTGAATGCATTGATATTCACTCCGCTTTTCATAAAAACCCTGTGCATGGTGTCGGTCGTGTATGCTGGAGCTTCGTTGAGTATTAGTTTTGGGAAAAGATTGTTTCTCCTTATAAATAGAGCTTCGGATAATTTAATGGAAGGCACTACAAACCAATCATCTCGTATTCCACATTTATAGCCCTTGTTCATTCCCATTGTTTCGCCAAGGGAAATATAGGACATTGCGCCTTTATGATTCTTTAGTTTGCTTCGTGCTGGAAAAACTAACAGATGGGCTTTTGCCTTTGTTTTTCTGTTCCTTACCCAATCTTCTTTTGTAAAGATAATGCTGTTCACCTGAACACTGCGACCAACCATTGGCTTCGCAAATGGTTCAAGGTTATATCCCTCAACTACAGAACGGGGAACAGTAAAGTAGCCATTTGCACCCGTGGTTATTCCCACTTCCACATTGGCAAAATCACCAATCGCAGGGATTTTCTTTGATTTTGCAATTGTTTCAAGAAAGTCAATTTCCTTCTGGTCGAGAAAATAGAACGTCCATTTATTTGATTTGAAATCAATTTGTTTAGCGGGGCTTTTGAGCCGGTTTACATCTAAAGCCTCAAGGTCGGATGCATCTATTAATTCCAAATGTTCGATTAAGTGTGAACTGCTTCCATTTCTTTCACAAAGAAGCAATACAACCTCTTGCTGAATATCTGGAAAGACAAGCTTCTCAAATGAAATGATATTGATCTTGTTGTAGAAATGGGCCAAAAACTCTCTAAGCTGTTGTGCATAGGATACCTGTAGTACTTCGGCTGGCAATACAAAACCAATTTTGCCTTTCTCTTTCAGTAAAAGACTGGAACCTACAACAAAAGAAACCCAGGCATTAGTGAGCTTTGAATATTTGAGACCTGCTCGTTTGAATATTTTGTCGGCTTCTTTTTGCTGATCTTCATTAAAGTATTGGTATCTGATATATGGCGGGTTACCGACTATCAGGTCAAAATACTCAGTGGTTTTATTGCAATAAAGATGAAAATCGGTATTGATAACGGATTTGCTGTTTAGTTTAATTCTGTCCGCTTTTTCGGCTTCTGCTTCATCAAGTTCGATAGCGGTAATTGAATTGAACTTATACTTTTGCTCTTTTAATTGTTCAAGGAATACTCCATTCCCGCAACTCGGTTCAAGAATGTCAAATGAAGAACTTCCATTTATTCCCCATTTAAAAATGAATGCAGCAATGGGGGCTGGTGTATAAAACCCTCCTCTAAGCTTTTCTGCTGATGCGTGTTCAATTAGCTTCATACATCTCTTTGATTAGAGGAATTAAACCATCATCATTGCCCAGATAAAACAGTGTCTTTAGTACATCGTCAAGTTCATGTTTCAGGATGTCAAACTCTCGGTTGAGCTTTGTCAGACTTCGTTTGTCATTATTATGTTGATCTATTTCACCTTGCTTTTTGATAAGCTCTTTTTGAACTCTAACGATTTCGTCATGCAGTGCTTTATCTTTTTTGTCTTTGAAGTCAATTTTTCGGATAGGAAGTCGTTTAAGGGTTTTTGTTCCTCTTGCTATGTAGCCGCCTCTAAAAACTTCTCCAATTAGGGCAGAATACCACTCAAGATATTTTGAATTGAGCAGAGTTTGAATGTAATATATGGAATATTCGGAATCCCGAGGTAAAGCGACAACACAATATCCTGCCGTGCCACCAGAGGAAATCAATGTACCGTGAAAATCAATTGCGTATTTATTCCCCACTGATAATACACCAACTACGATTTTTTCAGGCAGACCGCACTTGTCTAAGCTTTGGTGTCTTCCGTATCTATGCCATTCATCTTTTGTTTGTGGCTCTGGCTTAATATCACGCGTGGGGTCGCTTAGTTTGGTTTTATTGTATTTAAGATACTTGTAGGCAAAAGGATAGTTTTTCTTAATTTCCGGTAAAGTGATTAGCTCAACACCTTTGCTTGTGTTTTTGTAAGGATAGATTACCCTTGCATTGGGTTTAAAAGCACGATAGGTATTTAAATTATCTTCTCCAGAAGATGTCTGAAAATAAGGCTTGGTAAAATCTTTTTCAATTTTCCATTCCGTTTTTTTCTTTTCGAAATAGTAAAATGATTTGTCTTCATTAGCGGGTTTGAAAATATAAATATCATTGGCGCTTGTTTGAATGCCGTTGAAAACACCTTGATTCTCTACTATATCTTCAAGAGGCACACTTTGACTATTAATCTTCTCAAAAACACTTTTTAATTCCGGCGGCACTAATACCCAAACTTCATTATTGAGGCTTGCAGTCTGAATCTTTTCATATTTTACTTGTCGTTTATCGCTTACCTTCCAATCTTCAAGCTTTCTTATTTCAGTGTAATTAAAATGCATATTCTTGGTTTTATTAAGTATCAGTAAGCAAGTATAGGTTGTTTTGCTGCTGAAAACCTGATTGGCGCCAAATGACACAATTGTATTCAGGTATCCATTGTTTTGCAGTAATCCTCTGAGTTTTAAACCAGCCCCAACTTTAGTAAACTTACTAGGCACAATGTACCCTAAAAAACCGTTTTCTGTCAGCAAATTTAAAGCCTGCTCTATAAACAGAAAGTATTTATCAAACTGCTTGTATGCTGTAGCAAATTTTTTCTTGTAGATCGGAAATTCCAGAGGCGTTATCTGCTTCATGTCTTCCGACTTCATGTAGGGTGGGTTGCCAATGATTATGTCATACTTGGCAGAACCAAAGTTAAAAGGGTTTACTTCCTTGACGGCCTTTTTGCCCTTTATGTCTCTTGAATTTATCAGGGTATTTCCAAAATGGATATTATTAATCAGGTCTGGAAGTACTGGCATTCTCACAGAAACACTTGAATTATCTTCACCTTCAAGTAGCTTGAGCAATAAGCCAAACTTGGTTGCTTCAACTGCATTATAATCTTTGTCAGCCCCAAAGATGCTGTTAAGCAACAACTGTTTTTTGAGTTCGAACGGCAACTTGAAAGTGTTGATGTTGGTCTGAATGAGTTTTGATTTATCGTATTTCAGATAGCAATCAACCAGCATATCATTTAAAAGCTGAAAAAACTCTAAAAGAAATGCTCCAGAACCGCAAGCAATATCAGCGACTTTAAGACCTAGAATTTCTTTATCGCTCTTTCCAGAACAATACGGAACTACGGTTTGATTGAGGATATTGTGAATGATGTAAGTTGGGGTAGTAATTACATCTCTGTCAATGTTTTCAGGTTTTTTAACCAGACCAATACTTCCATTTTTAATTATAAGTTTTTCCGAAAGGAATATTTCGTAAATACTACCCAAAACGTCCGAAGAGAAAACTGCAAATGAATAGGAGCTTTCCGGGTAATAGAGTTGCTTTATAATCGTCCAAAAAACAGAACTGACATTACTAATGATTTTCTCCGGCAGGAATTGATCAAAAAGTCCTGAGTTGTATTTTTTATCAGCATTTTCAAACTTCTTGATAAGGGCTTTAAAGTCTTGTTGATTTGCAAATTGTAATAATGTTTGGTAGGTTTCTAAATCCCTATCCTCACAAACTCGTAAGAAAATTATTCTGTTGATATAGCTCTGGACATAATCATTCAATAATTGTTCTGATATTTTAGAGTCATGCTTATAAATCTCTGCTCCGAGTTGTTTCCTCCACTCATTGATTTGTGAAAGGAATAGAGTATCAATGCTGAAAAGGCTGATTTTATCTTCAATGTCTTTCCACCCTTCATCAAAGGAACCACCGTAAACAGATTCACGTCCAATCAACTGCTTTATTTCCTCAAACTTAGCTTCATACTCAGTGTAGTGAAATTTTCCAATCAAAGCCTTGTTAAAGCTGTCATCCTTCTCAACCTTAACGGAGCAATCGTATATCAGTAAATATTCAAAATTTGATAGAACCGAAATTTTCAATTTAGCAGTAAAGCCATACCGTCTTACTTGTTTGGCTGTATCATTATTTATTTCAATAGAAATACTTGGCTTTTTGGCTTCCAGAAAGAATTTTCTTTCTGCATAAAGCCTGAAAGTATAATCTGGTTTTTTGGAATTTTCAGAGACGTTAGCTTTTAGAGGTTCTTCCAGAATGACTTCTCTTTCATTGGTAGGCTTTCCTGCGTCATTTTTAATATCCCATCCAAGTAACTCAAACAGAGGATTTAAAAAGTCAGACCTCAATTGAGTTTCATTATAAATAGACTTAAAATAACTGGGTCTATTTGATTGATATTTATTTACAAGGTCTTTTATATTCATATAAATCCGACCCGTTCAGTTTTTGTCCACCTGACGGCTGTCGCCGATGATTGTGGTGGTTTTGAAATTCATAATTTTTATCTTTCTTTATCTTTCTATAATTCTTTGAGGGTATTGGGAAGCGTCCCTTATTTGTGCTTTGCCTTTGAATTGTAAGATGGGTATAGGTAACTCCTATATCTTCATGAATTCAGGGATAGAGAAAACAATACCTGATCGTTGCACAGTGAAATTGTGTCCCTTGCTTATTATTAACAGCTGCAGCTACCGATCTTTCACAATACTCGATGACCAAATCGAAATGTTGCATCTTACGTAAAGAATCAATATCAGGTGCACCCTTAATCAATTCGAGTAAACGCTCTTTCGGTGTGTTACGATATGAATCTAGGAAAAACTCAAAAAGCTCATAAGGATCTTCTGTTTTTCTTGGAGATTGTTGAACAATTCCAAAAAAAGCCTCAGGATGATTCTTGTAATCGATAAATTCATCTCGTGACATCGGCCTCGTCAAAATCTGATTTTTCCCATCTTCTGTTGTAATAGCACAGTAGATTGTTTTTTCAGATTCACTTACAGTAGCCGTGGTAACCGTTCCTAATACTCCATTTTCTCCTATATCTTCAAAAAAGTATGTTTCACCAATTACCAAACGTTGAGGCTTATCATTGAAAGCTTCAGATGGCAAAGTTCCATCGAAAGTAGATGGTAACTGAGGATATTTCCCGAAAGCTTCCACTATCTTATGCGCATCAATGTGTTTTTGCTTTCTTCGATAAATTTCAGGAAGTCGGTAATGTCCCGGTTTGCTAAAATCGGGTATCCCAAGCCCATATGCCATTATAGCTTGTCCTGGATATTCGCTATCTAATGATCTATGAAACGGCATATTTGTTAAAAAAACGTAAGCATACTGACCCGGTTTAAGGTCTTTCTCTCGCATATCAAGTTTTTCTGCAGCTCTCTCTCCCCAAGAAGGAATAGATTGATCTGTTTGAGGCGTTGTATTAAAGTCAATAAATATCAGACGTTCATCTTTTACTGGTTTCTTTAAAGCCCCATTGACATGTTTAGAGAGCATACATGTAGGATCAGAATCTTTCGTTCCATCTTTATCGGATTTACCTAGAAAACCAGCAACTCCTCTCATTTTAGCTTCAACCCAGTATTTTTTACCTGTTCCTTTTGAAATGGCCGCAAATTCGCAGTGTTTGGAACTCTCGTCTGTTTCATCTTCAAGTGTTAGTTCAAAGCCTGCTCTGATTAAGCAATTGGCAACAATTAGCTCGTAATAGGCACCCTGAAAATTACCAATGTTTTTTAACCTTTTTATAAAGCGTTCCTGTAGTTCCACATTGTGTTTTAACAAATATAAATTATAGGCAAGACCCAGATAGCAGTAAACTACACCTACGGCGGGTGTAGACTTAATCTCTCCAGGAATCTCCATATACTTCTTTTGATAGCGACAATATTCATCATACCACTGCATTATTGGGTGGCGTTCTAATAGAGGCTTTGCTATTTCATTATTCCCCCACTCGTGCCCGAGAGTCATTTTTAGATAATCTGACAGGAAATCTGGAAATGTTTTCCAACTTGGTGAGTGGTAAATAGTGTTCCCGACAGCTACTACTTGCCTGTCTTTGAATTTGGTTGTAATGATAGGTTTTCCCAGTCCTTGCTGCTGTTGCCTGATTAATTCATCGGCCTTATGATGTTCAGTTATTGTATGCATTTCTGATGGAATTTGTCGAGGATATGGTTGAAAAGAACGAGACTGTTCTTTCTGTGGGCCACCACAGCATTTTTTGTACTTAATACCACTTTTACATGGGCAAGGTTGGTTACGACCAATTTTCACTTTTTGCGTCCGTCATTCCGTCATAATGATCAGAACTAATGAGAGACACGCCCCCTATCCTTAATTATTGCTTTAAAAAGTCAATCAAATATTGCAACCCTACTCTTTACTTCTCCTTCCTCACACCCTTAAACGGCTCCTTATCCGCCTTCTGGTCCATGAACCACATTGCCCCTCACCCTGACCCTCTCCCCAATGGGGCGAGGGAAAGATAGGAGACGATCATTATGCGGATTATGAACTTGTGACCGTTCCGTTACCTGACCTTGTCTGTGTCCATCTCCATAAGGCGCATTTTTAGCCATAGCCAAAACCCCTCACCTTCATCCTCTCCCCAGGAGGGGCGAGGAGAATGAAGAATTCAATTGAACCA
>MHAF01000015.1 GCA_001802865.1 Ignavibacteria bacterium RBG_16_34_14 | reverse complement strand
TAGTCTGGGTATCGTCTTTTTAATTCCAGCACAAGCGGAATTGATGCAATGACCTCGCCTACTGATACAGAATGTATCCAGATGACCTTTTTATTGCCTATGTTTATATCAGGATAAAATCCAAATCTCTCTGAAATGCCAGATAGGGAGCCTTTTCTTTTTATTGATTTAAGAACAAGATATGGCAGGATTAGAGGGAAGGAAAAATAGATAAATAGGTTATATATGAAATACATCGGGCCTTTCCAAAAAATGACATTATAAAAGTCCTTTCAATATATAGCATATATGGGACAAATTCTCAAACACAATTTCCAATGTATTTTAGGCAAATCTGTTTTTAGCTCACTTTTAACAGTTTGAGAAGAACAAAAGCAGTTTTTGACATCAGCAGGACATCAGCCCGATAAGCGGTCAGAAGACAAAGCCGATGACCGCTTATCGACCTAATTAACGGGCAGCTACTCGCCGTCCCGTTGAATGACTTGTTAGATGCTTTTTTGATTCAAATTTGAGGGGGTATTTTTCTGGATTTTCAAGATTGTCAATTTCCAAATCAATATCCAGTTCAGGCCAATATAAATGATAGCCATGAAGTAGTTTAACATTTTGTATGGAAGCCAATGTCTGGTCTTTAAAATATGGGTAATCCTTATAGCTAAGAAAATATTCATTGTCTTTTACAAAAATCCAGATGCCAAAAGGCGTTATGTTTTCAACGCTTACTAAAGTGCTTTTGCCATGTTTTAATGATTTCATTTTTATGCTCCTCAACAATTTTTTGAATTTCATTCAACTTTCTTGGGTTCAACCCATGAGATACCGCCAATGAGATTATGGGTTCTATCCAAAATTTAGCCTCGCCATCCTCGCATGTTACATGGATATGGATTCGGTCTTCCTCATTTGAAAGAAAGTAGAATCTATACCCTTTCTCTCTGAAAATTGAAGGACTCATTAGCAATATTTATAACATTTCATGCCTTTTTTTGCAATTTAAAAAATAGCTGGTATAAAAAAATATCGGAATTTTATGCCGATCGCCGATGACCGCTTAGCTGGTTCATAGACGCAATTGTTTCGTACATACACCTGTTATCTGTGTACTGTTTCAGCCCGATCTGGGCAGAATTTTTATAAAATGTATTTTTCTATTATAGACTCTGTTTGCTGTTCTGTTTGCTGTTTTCCCTTGCTATCTCTAAAGTAATTGCTGCCCTTGACAACCCAAAAAATTGTGGTATATTTAAAAACAGAAGCTCATTCTATTATACTGCTGAAACAGTTCTTCATACTACCATCATTGTAAGATTTATTGATTCTTTATATAGTAAAAACCAGTGGCTCATCTATTTCCTTAAGCTTTTTTAAAAATGTGCAATTTTTTTGGGATTGTTGCCTACTGCACATAAATTGTCATTAATGACCACTTTTTTGCATTGAAGGTAAAAGACGATAGGATGAATAAAACATCTAAAAATACTAAAAAAAAGCCGCGAAATAACTGGCTTTACTTAGCAGTAGTAGTTTTATTTCTTATCATTATCATTATCAAATTTGACTCTACCACTAGTGATCCTCTATTAAAAGAATGGGTGGAAAAAAGAGGCTATACTTATTATTCAGATTACTCTACATTAAATATTCTGGGATATGAACGTTATAATGGTCAACTGCGAAGCAATCCTTACTTCTCTGTAGAAATGAAACAGGGAGATATCACAGATGTATCGCAAGTGAAAAGTCTTAACTTTAAGGTTGAAGGTAAAGCTGACATTGAGCGTTTTTTTAAATCCGCAAGGGCTAATTTAATAGGCAATCTTGAAGCAAGCGCTTGGGCTGAGATAACTTTAAAAAAGCCTTTCAAAGAAGAGGTTTCCTCTTTTGTTCCTAACAATACTTGTGACAACCGTGAATTATCAATTGTCACCAAGGTATTAAACACTGGGGATATGAGAGTAAATATTAAGGATAAAAAAAATAAGAATATAACAGCTACTTTTAAATTAATTGATGAAAATCCTGGAGCGTCAATTAAAGATAGTGGAGGGGAAGCATTAACCATTTCCGGTAAAGGCCTTTATATTGGTTATGTAGCAGAATTAAAGAAATGTATTAAAGTCAATGAAAAAGAAATAATCCTAAAAAAAACCAAAGAGTATTATAACGACAATGAAATTGGCATTCATGGTATTTATTTGCAAAATAGAAAAAAGGGTCATATGGAAACAGCAGTGATATATTTAACTCCGAGTAATCTTGAGGGAAAAGAAAAAATAATTCGGGCACAGACACCGACACCATTTAAACAAGCAACGGCCTCAATACAGAGGGATGGTGTGGCAGCAAGAGTTGCTAATAATATTCCTTCTGAAAAGAAATTTACAGCATCTAGTTACTATGAGGTAATATTTGGTGATAGATTCGGTATTCCTAAAATTCCTAGAATGTCAGGACTTTATATAGAGGTTAAATCAGTAAACGAGAAAGAGGTGAAGCTAAAGGTGCAGCATATAAAATATGAAGATGTTAAATAATAAAAGAGTAGACTTTCAGGAAATTGGCGGATTGTCTTTGCTTTTGAAGAAGGAAATGCATACATGATCGTCTCTTGTTTTACCTTTTAACATGCACTATAGTATTGAAAGTTATGGCAGTTTTTTAAGAATCATCGCCCTCTTTTTTCAAGTTCATTAAGAATAATTTGAATGCACTTATCAAACTGATGCTTCACATCATATGCCCATAATCTAATAACCTTCCAGCTATCTTGCCTTAATTTTTGGTTAACATCTTTATCGCGCTTGCGATTACGGGCTATTTTGTTTGTCCAGTAATCAACATTAGTTGTGGGCATAATACAACGCTTGGGATGGCCGTGCCAAAAGTCTGAATCTATAAACACCGCAATTTTTTTTCTTCTGAATACAATGTCTGGCTTCCCAATTATAGAATCAACATGGCTCGCAAAATAGATTTTCCTTTTTTTTAATCCACGCATTATCAACCGCTCAGGCGTAGTTCCCTTTGAGCGGATAGCTTGCATGGTTTTACGGCGCTGTTCTTTGGTAAGATTATCCATTGCGGGCATAAACAGAAAAATCCATAAAATAAGTTTCATCATCTATTTTGTAAAAATCTACATCTGTTCTGCCGTAACGGACTAAGTCCTCTTTAGCTACAGGATGGCCGGAAGGGATTCCCAACCGATAACGGAAATATTCTCCAATTAGGCTATTGTTGTGAGGCGTTTCTATTGCCTTAGCGTTATCCTGAGCCCTTGCACAAATTAAAACTTTATTGTCATCAGTTAAAACAGTAAAATGAACAGACCGAGGCGGGAAGAACTCAGTCTTGTATATTGCGGAAGGCAGTCTAATATATGCCTGATTGGGTTCACGCCTATACTCGGGGCGCTGTCCCCAATTCAGGCCAGAACGCTGCGGCAGAGCACCTTTATTATCAAGTAAAGAAATTCTGACTGCTGGCAAGTCTTGAAGGTCAGGTTTTTCTGAAGTTATAAGTTGGAGCCCCTGCTTTTCAAGCTGTTCTTTTTTCCTGCGGGCATAATATGTATCACGGTAAATTTCAGTATAATTTTCTATTTCATGATGCGTGCAGTAAATTGTATCAGATATTAGGCTCTGAAAATAATCAAATCCAAGTTTAGGGTCATATTGAGCTAATAACTCCCGCTGATTTTTGCTAAAAGCATTTTGCGTGTAATTTGCTGAACCAATAAAACCGCAGACTGGTTTTTTGCCTTGAAACCATGCATAAGATTTTGAGTGCACTTGAGGTGAATTGACAACGTAGCTACATTTAAAAAAATCAGGAAAATCTATTGTTGCAAGCTGCTGAAATGCTTTATGATTGCTTAATGACATGCCGTCATATGGACACATTCCTACAATTAAATTGATATGAATCTGTTTTTTAATATCTTTTTTGATAGTCTCAAAATGGTGAAATGTCATAGCGGCAGTTGCATAGCCTGAAACAACAAAAAGACTGTCTGCCCCATTCCTTACAGGCTCAATAAGAACTTTATCAAATAGATTTTCTGAAATCATATGACTGTTTCAGCAGGTACGTACTCTTCCTGTTCCTCCAGCAGCGCCATCTGATAAGCATCAATCTTGCTGTTATAAACGCTGTTTTTAATATTGCCCTCTATCTTGGGATAATCAATTTCGGCAAAAGTTTTCAGAACAGCTTCAAAAATAATCTTTACTCCCAATTGCGGCACAGCCATGCCGATTTGCTTTCTGACGCTTTCTTTAGAGCCTGAAAAGATAAAACTATCAGGGAATGTCTGCAGTCTCGCACGCTCTCTATTGGTTAATGCCCTGTTTTCTATCCAATGGTAAACATGAGTTCCACCGCCGCCGCTCCCTGTGATAGTGTAAGCAGGCTTGTCAGGGTCTAATCTTTTGTAAATTTGGCTGATTTTTGCGCCTCTTACATTCAACCGAAGCCTTTCAGGCAAAACGGCAGTAAAAGCATTTTCTCCGGGTCTTATACAGCGCAAACGGTCAACAACCTGCTGGGACTGTTTGGTTAATTCATTGTTCGGCGCATCTTTAGGTATTGGCGGATTTTCAATAGCTTCTTTGCATGTTACAGGCGCTGTATGAGTAGGGGCAGGCACATAAAAATTAATTTTTATGTCATTTCTTATTCCGACAATAATAAGCCTATGCCTTGCCTGCGGCACACCGTATTGCTCAAACTTAT
Organism: Ignavibacteria bacterium RBG_16_34_14; assembly: GCA_001802865.1. GTDB lineage: Bacteria > Bacteroidota > Ignavibacteria > Ignavibacteriales > Ignavibacteriaceae > RBG-16-34-14. The sequence goes on along the minus strand of MHAF01000015.1, from coordinate 2,886 downwards.
ATAAATGAGGAGTGATGACATATCCTGCCTGCTGCAAATCGTATAATATTTTATCAAATATTTTCCCCTCATTTGCGTTTCTTAAGCCTCCTACATTTTCAGCGAGGAAGAATTTTGGCTGGAAAAATGCCAAGGCTTTAACACCGTAGGAATACAGCGGCCCGTAAATTCCATCCATGCCCTTTTGCTCCCCTACCATGCTGTAATCATTGCAAGGAAAGCCAAAAGCTAAGGCATCTATACCGGATATTTTTTTTAGTTTTCTGAAATCAAGTTTTCTGATATCGCTGCATATGACAGATTTAGGGCTGTCAGGACAAATATTATGCCGATATGTCGCACAGGTGTCTTTGTCATAATCTGTTGCCCATGCATGAGAAATTGAATATAACTGCCCGCCTGCGTTGATGCTTGCCGATTTAGCACCAAGTGCTAAACCGCCTGGGCCGCAAAATAATTCTCCAAATCGGAAGTTCATAATTACTCCATTTTATGAATGCTGCTCTAACATAGTTAAATGTCTTTTTCAACAAAAAAAGGCGGCAACGGCTCTTTTTTCCAAATAAATTCCTTCCTTATTATCGCCTGTAATTTTACATAACGTTTCCAGCATAGCAGACGTTTTGCCATTGCGATAGCGACAAAGCGGCTATGTTGCGTTGGGCGCAACTCCGGGTGATTTTATTTGTGCATTTATAGTTTTTTTCCGATGAACTCATTAAATTTTCTTTCGAGGATTAAATAACTCTTAGTTAGGCTGCCTTGGTCATTGGGATTCCTAATAAAAGAATCATAATTAATTAGATTCTCATCAGGCTGGATTTGTGATTTTTTTTCAGTTAAAAGTTTTCTATTGCGTTCTCTTGAATTATTAAAATTAATTAAAAACTCCCTTATAATACTTTTATATTCAGGAAAATTTCTAAATAACCAATAATAAACAACTATAGGGCCAGACGATTTTAATAAAATGTCTGATTCAACAAACGATGATGACATATCATCTAAAACAGATCCTACTTTTATAGCAGCACTTTCAAAATTAATATTTTGAAGCAATACCCCTTCTTTTACAAATCGATCCAGATGAACTTTTTTTATATCAACAAATTTACCTCTAAATTCGACAAGAAGTAATTTTGATGCTAAATTGTGATCTTGTTTTCTTGCAGTACTAAATTTGATTTTGTTCTTGAAAAAATCGTGTTTCACTATTTTGTTAATAATAGGCGGAATTTTGCCACCCATGGCACTTCTTATTTCGGCACCGTTTAATGGTTTACCACGATTTAACCTAACGAATAATTCATTAATTAAGTTCTCTTCATCTGTTTGTACACCCATTACAGTTAAATTAAAGTTTTCAAATTTACTTGCAATTTTAGGATATTGTGATTTTAAATCTTTATACCCTAATCCACTTAGTTTTAAGGAAGGATCATTTAAATACTTAAAATCTTGCTCCAATACTAATTTAGCATCGAAAAAATCAAATATAGCTTCGAATCTTTGTTTCCCGTCAATGATTGCATAAGCTTTATTTGATATATTTAATGGTGTATTTCCATATGTAAAATCGGCAAGATATATCTTAGGGATATCATAATCATTTAGAATTGAATCAATTAGATATGATTTGTCTTTTTTAGACCATATTTTACCTTTTCTTTGATACAGTGGATTAAAGTCAATACTATCTCTTTCGGAATACCACCAAGATACTGTTTTAGATTCTAATAGACGTACTTTGAACATAATAGCTAAACCTCATATTCAAATATTCTTTTGATTTCTTTTGATAAACCATCAAGATCTGGAAATACAACTGAATCAGAAAAACCAATTTTAATAATTGATTTTAACATGTCATCAACTTTATTACTGGGAACAATTAGTTTAATAATACAATCAGGAGGAAAACTGCCTGATTTATAAATTTCTTCCATGGGTTGTGTATCTCTTCCGAATAATGTAAAAACACCACGTTGAGCTACAATTCTAGGGCTGTTGTATTTTCCATATATTGCAATTGGTTTACTATTCATAACGTCATTTGGCTTATATCCTCCTATTTCATTATCATATATCGAAATAACACCACCCTTATATGATAGATGGGACAAAACGGTTTGATTCCAGTTTATAGGATTTAATATCCATATTATTGCATCATCAGTTGTATTGTTAGGATTAGATTTTATAGTAAGAGCAAAATACATTGCGATAAATGGATTTTCAGTCCAATCTAAAAGTCTTGTTGGTACTCCAAAATGTTGCATCAAGAATAAATCTTCAATATCATTTGATAAAGAAGATTCTAAAAATGGCGTGCTTCTTTCCTTGAATTTATTTATTATTTTTGATTCCATATCAAGAAATTGATCAATAGTACTATATTCCTTATGCCTATATAATGATGGAATTAAATTGTTTTTTGAAATATTACAGCCCCGATACCATAGTAAATTAGTGTTTATATTACCTTCAATAAAAGTAGTAAATTCAGAAAGGTTATTGATTAGTTTTTCGTTCAATATATTTGGCATAATATTATCCCATATATTGCTCCAGAATTATGCACATAACGTTGGCGCGGTTTGCCAAGTGCAAAACCGATGGCCGCTTGTCTTGTTCATAAACAAACCATTTAGTTTCTTCCAACTATTGCCGGTAACTATAGCCTACCCAATTTTTATTGTCAATTATTTTAGAAGAAAAGCTCACTTTGCACTACCCTCTTCAGCAAGGTGGTGGATTTTATTGATGCGTAACTTTTTCCCAGAAATTATCAGCCCTTTTTGTTATAGCTGTCAGCTTTTCCTCAAGCTCTCTTCTCTTTGCCTCAAGCTGTTTTTTATCAGAACCTTTATCAACCATCACTGGTTC
>MHAF01000014.1 GCA_001802865.1 Ignavibacteria bacterium RBG_16_34_14 | reverse complement strand
GAAATCCACCGTCAATTAAATTTGGAGAACCGGAAATTCCTATTAAACCTCCCCATGTTCTCATTCCAATCAAAGGACCGAGACCGGCTTTTCTGAAATAATCCGGGAAAGCATCTCCACCGGAACCGCTCCATCCATTTATAAGCATTGCTTTGGGACCAAAGTTTGCAACCGGGGGCCACTGCCATGTTTTACCATCGCGCACTGCCCAGAATGCAAGAGGTTTCCTGTCAAGCAGTTCAATAAAGCGGTCGGGAATTTGTCCGCCGTTATTAAATCGTTCATCAATTATCAAACCTTCTTTTTCATACTGAGCATAGAACATCCTCACAAGCTCGTATTGTCCATCAAGTCCTGTGCTCGGCACATATATGTAGCCGACTCTTCCGTCAGTCGCTTCTTCAACTCTTTTCCTGTTCGATTCAATCCATTCGAGATTTCTCAGTCTTGTTTCATCAGTTAACGTTTGAACAAGAATTGTCCACGCAGTATCAGTACCTGGTTTTCTGTTTACAGTAAGCTCAGCTGTTTTACCTGCAAAACCCTGGAATGCTGACCAAGGATCATTCGCAATATTTATCTGAACGTTATTAACTGCAAGGATGTAATCTCCTTCTTTAATTTTAAGCCCCGGTTTATCAAGAGCAGATCTTACTTCACTATCCCAGGGTGCACCTTTAACAATTCTCTTTACAAAATAGGAACCGTTCTTCAAACCCCAGTCTATTCCGAGATAGCCAACAGGTTTTATAGTTGGTTCATCTGTATCGCCGCCGCCACGGTAAGTATGTGAAGCGCTGATCTCAGAAATAAGTTCACCAATTATAAAGTTAACATCCCATCTTGTAACTGCATACTTAAGCAACTTGTTATACTGTTCTTTTATTACATTCCAGTTTAAGCTATGCATATTTGGATCGTAGAAAAAGTCTCGTTCAAATCGCCAGGCATCATTAAACAACTGCTGCCATTCTTCCGGAGGAACAACTGTCATCTCCATCTGGTCAGTCGGCATTTTCTTTTCCAGCTTTTGATCCGCTTCAACTTTAACTATATAATATGAACCTTTACTGCCGGCGAGAATTTTCTTTCCATCCGCAGTAACCTGGAACATATCTGCATCAGAAACAATTGTTTTTTCTTCACGCTTTTCAAAATCAAAATAATTAACCGGTTTACTTTCATCTCCAGAACCTGAGTTTGGAAATTTATGGTATATAACTTTGCCGCTTACAGCGCTAAGGTTAGAATAATTACCTGTTTTCGGAGGAAGAATTTCTAATCTCTGTTCAAAACCATCAAATGTTATAACGGTTTCCTTTAATGTGTCTTGATCTTTTTTCTCTTCATTTTTTTTCTCTTCATCCTTTTTCTCTTCTTTTTTCTCATCTTTCTTCTTCTCTTCTTTCACAGCAGTTGAATCATTCTTCGGAGCCAGGGGAGAAAGAATTTCATTAGTCAATGGAACAACGGCAATTTGTGTAGAGTTTGGATAAATCCATGTGTTATCGAAATCGCCATAAACAGGATAGAAACCCCTGTTGGTTAGGAAGTAAAGATATTTTCCATCTGGATCAAAAACAGGCTGGGCATCACTATAAAATCCCGATGTAACAACATGAAGCTTTTCTTCTTTGGTATCAAAAAATGCAATAGCACTATTTGAATTATTAATATTCTTTGCATAAGTAAGATAACGACTGTCGGGTGACCAGTTAACCGCGAAATTTCTGAGTGAACCTTCGTATAAAACTAATTGCTTATCAACTTTAATAGTCTTGTCTCTTTCCATATCATAAATAAATATTTCCATTGCCTTATCAATGAATGCAAGCATTTTGCTGTTTGGTGACCAATAAATCTGGTAGCGGTATCCTGCACCGTAAGAGGTAAGCTTTTTTTCTTCGACTGGATTTTCCAGATCACGGATTGTTAATTCATACTCAGCTGAACGATCACTCCAGTAAGCAATATACTTTCCGTCTGGAGACCAAGAAGGATATCGTTCTGCAAATCCTGATGATTGAGTAAGATTAATTACAGGACCATTCTCAGCAGGGACAGTAAAAACTTCACCCCGTGCTTCGAAAACTGCACGGTTCCCATCATAAGAAACCCATAAGCTTTGGATAAGTTTTTCAGTATTTTCTGTACGAGCCATTAAAGTTGATTCGTCTGTAACAACATCAATTTTTACTTCCTTATATTTTTCAGTTGCGAGATCAAGCAGGTAAAGCAAACCACCTGCTTCAAAGATTATATCATCAGGTCCAATAGCAGGGAAGTGAATGTCATAATTGTTGAAATCTGTAACTTGTCTTGTCTGCTTAGTACCAATATCATAGCACCATATATTTAAACGCTGATTAGTTCCGCGATCAGAAAGGAAATAAATTTTGCTATCATGCCACATTGGAAGTTCATCATTTGAGATACTATTGGTAATATTTTCAGAGCTGTTATTTTCAAGATTGAATATCCAGATATCCGCCGCCATACCGCCGCGGTAACGTTTCCATGTTCTGTAAACGCTTGTAATCGGAGTATAAGCGATCATCTTTGCATCGGGAGATAATACACCAAATTCTCCATAAGGTATAGGAAGTTTTTCCGGGAGTCCGCCCTTATCGGGTACTTTATAAAATTGGCTGAATCTCTGCTTACCGCTTTCACGTGAAGAAGCAAATAAAATATTTTTTCCATCGGGATACCAATCAACCATCCTGTCGCCCATACCATGATAAGTTAATCTTAATGGAAGACCTCCCATAGATGGCATTGTATAAACATCAATATTGCCGGAATAATTTCCGCTGAAAGCTATTTGAGATCCATCTGGTGAAAAGCGCGGCAGTACTTCCATTCCATCTGCCGAAGTAAGTTTATGGGCGATGCCGCCTTCTTTTGATACGATCCAGATATCTCCGCCGTAAGAAAATGTTATATGAGTTTTTGATACATCCGGATACTGCAGCATCCTTGCATTAATTTGTGCAAAGAGGTTAGTAGTTAAGAAAAGCGTATTGACAATCAGAAGAAAAAATAAGTTTTTCATAATGCCTCTAGAATTTTATAAAGCCAATTTTAATTTGAAACAGAGTGTACAAAATAATGAATTTTTATCAGCGTTTGTTAATAAAGGATTGTAAATTTCTATGAACGGCAATAAATCATTTTAAGTTGCTTTATGCATTCCATAGAAATATATTTATAACAAATTTATACTGATTTAATGAATCAATCCGAATTAAACAATTTCAAATCCTTCAGCAGGTTGCTTGCATACCAGAGTGGTGAGATAATAAAAAGATATTTCAGAACAGGAATAAACGTTGAATCGAAATCAGATCTTTCACCGGTTACTATAGCAGATAAAAAATCTGAAGAAGTAATGCGTGAAATAATAATGAAAGAATTTCCCGGCCACGGAATACTTGGCGAAGAATTTGGTGTTCATAATGAAGGAGCAGAATATCAATGGATTCTTGACCCCATTGATGGTACAAAAAGTTTTATCTGCGGTGCAATTACCTTCGGAACTTTAATCGCACTAACAAAAAATGGTGAACCAATTCTCGGGATTATAAACCAACCTATACTTAACCATTTTTTAATAGGCGATAATAACACTGCTGAACTGAATGATGAAAAAGTAAAAGTAAGAGACTGTAAAGGAATAGAAGATGCAGTTTTAGTCGCTACAGATCATCTGAATATTGATAAATACCAAAACCTTGAAAAGTTTGAGCAGTTAATGAGAAAAGTAAAGTTGTACAGAGGCTGGGGAGATTGTTACGGTTATTATCTTCTTTCTTCCGGTTACATTGATATTATGATTGATCCTATTATGAATATCTGGGATACAATGGCTCTTATTCCTGTTGTGAGAGGTGCAGGTGGAATTATTACAGATTACCAGGGAAATGATGCAGTTAAAGGCAAAAGCATTATTGCTGCATCGCCGGCAATTCATAATGAAGTTATTAAAATGTTAAATTAAGTTGACTTCTAATATTTGTAGAACATTAAACCGTTGAAACGGTTATAACATTTGTACTTTTTTTCTAACCCACGACTTAAGTCGTGGGTTGAACAAACAAAAAATACATGGCATTAACCGTTTTAACGGTTTACGCAACGTTGGATTAGCTTAAGATATTAAATCAAACATGAAACGATATTTTATTCCTGTTTTTTTCTTTTTTACAATTTCTGTTTTTTCACAGAACTATATGGGAAATTATACTTCACATCTTGTTCTGGAAAAATCCATCTGGATTTATGAAAACTCCTCTTCATTAAGATTTATTTTTTACAGACCTGATATTCTAAGGGTGGATTATTTACCAAACCCGGGAACTGTTTTTGATTCTTCATTTGTTATTATAAAAGATACTTCTGAGATTATTCTTTTTTCTGTTATTGAAACTGATTCTTCGATTGAAATATCTTCTTCTGAATTGAGAGTCGTTGTTAACAAATTTCCTATCAGGTTGTCATTTTATAACTCAACCGGAAAACTTTTGCTGGAAGAACCTGATGATGGAGGTATTTCATTTAATAATAATGAAAGAAAAGTGAATTTCATTCTTCAGCAGGAAGATAATTTTTATGGAACCGGTGAAAGAGGAACTTCACTTAATAAAAGAGGACAGGCATTCGATAGTTACAACACTCAGGTATACGGTTATTCAAATCCTCTTCCGACAATGAATATTAATGTTCCTTTTGTTGCGTCTACAAGAGGGTATGCTCTTTATTTTGAAAATACATACCCGGGACATTTTGATTTGGGAAATACAAACCCGGCACAATTCAACTATAATGTTTCCGGGGGAGAGTTATCTTATTTTTTTATTGAAGGAGAAAAAATTCCTGAACAATTAAAAAAGTATACCTGGTTTACAGGAAATCAGCCTCTGCCTCCAAAGTGGGCTTTTGGATTTATTCAATCCAAGTTTGGATACCAGAATGAAAATGAAGCAAGAAATATTGTTCAGACAATGAGATTAAAAGAGATACCTTGTGATGCAATTGTTTTAGACCTTTACTGGTTTCAGCATATGGGAGATATCACCTGGAATTTTGTTAACTGGCCAAATCCTTTTCAGATGATGTCGGACTTTTTTGATGAAGGAATTAAAACTATTGTTATAACAGAGCCATATATAATTGAGTATTCAAATAATTTCCCTGCAGCTTCATCAAATAATTATCTTGCTACTAATTCACAGGGCAATCCGTATCTTATCGGCGGCTGGTGGTCTTGTGGATGTAATGCCGGATTGCTTGATATTACAAATCCATCAGCACGTAACTGGTGGTGGAATCTGCATCCATCTTTTTTTGGCAATGAGCTTGCCGGAATCTGGACTGACCTTGGTGAACCGGAGAACCATCCTGCTGATATGAATCATTTCCTGGGAAGCAGAGATAAGATCCATAATATCTACAATCTACTCTGGTCGGAAACAATCTTCAATGGCTATAATCAATTAAGACCAAATCAAAGATTATTTAATCTTACTCGTTCTGGTTATGCAGGAAGCCAGCGGTACAGTGTATCTACCTGGTCTGGTGATGTAGCAAAAAGTTTTGGAGGACTTAAAGTTCAGCCATCTATTGTGCTCAATATGGGAATGTCGGGGTTTGGTTATCAGAATTCAGACATCGGGGGATTTTGCTGTGGGTTCACTACTCCTGAGCTTTATGTTAGATGGATGCAGTTCGGAACTTTTTCTCCAATTACAAGAGCACACGGATCAAATCAGCCAACTGAGCCATGGAATTTTGGTGCTGAAGCAGAAATGATAAATAAGAATTTTATTCAACTAAGATATCAACTTATTCCATATATCTATTCAATGGCTTATGAAAATTATAAAACAGGAATGCCTCTTGTACGTCCTTTATTTTTTGATTATACGTCGAATAATCTTGATCTTTTTAATCTGAGTGATACTTATCTTTTTGGGAAAAATATTCTTGTATCACCTGTTATGAATGAAAACCAAACTTCCAAATTAGTTTATCTTCCGGAAGGCAAATGGATTGATTTCCGGGATGATAAAATTTACGATGGCGGTTCATTTTATTTTTTTCAAATGCCATTATCTTCAATGCCTGTATTTATAAAAGCTGGCAGTGTTATTCCAATGCAGCCGGTTATGAATTATACTGATGAATTTCCGGCTGATACTATTATTATAAAATCTTACCCTGTTGAAAATAACTCAAGCAGCTTTATACTATACGAGGATGATGGGAAAACATTGGATTATCAGTCAGGATTTTTTGCAGAAACAATATTTTCACAGAATATTTCGAACACCGAAGCCGCATCAAATATTGAACTGACAATTGGAGAAACGATTGGAACTTACACAGGCAAACCTGCATCGAGAATTTACCTTGCAGAATTCCACAGGGTTTTTTCTAATCCTTCTCTAGTAATGATGAATGATATAACACTTTCTCAAAGAAATTCTTATGAAGAATTAAGAGAGAATGAGTATGGTTTTTATTTTGATCAGTCATTAAAAAGATTGTATGTCCAGATAAAAACAGTTCCTGATAGTGAATATGTAATTAATGTAAACAATGTAGTGCTGAATATGAACGGGGAACAAACACAAATTTTGAAAGAATTTGTGCTCGAGCAAAATTATCCAAATCCATTTAACTCAACTACAGTTATAAAATATAAACTTCCAAAAGCATCAGATGTTAAGCTTGAAATTTATAACATTACAGGTGAAAAAATAACTACACTTGTTAGTGAGTTTCAGTATGAAGGAGAACATACAGTTCAGATTAATGCAAATGATTTACAATCCGAACTTAGCAGCGGGGTTTATTTTTATAAGTTAAGTGCTGATGAATATATTTTTGTGAAGAAGCTTATTTATTTGAAGTAGTTCTTCAAAATCTTACAAAAAGAAAAACCAATGTGTTAACTATAGCAAAAACCAGTGCAGGCAGTTTTGGATTCTTAACTCTGAAAACAATTATCATTGCTGCTATCCAGAGAAGAAAAAGAAGAACAGACTGAAGATCAAATAACGAAGTTATAGGAACAACTTTATTGTTAATTGCATTAAGCTCATAAGATTTTCTTAATGGAGTAACTGCAATTGTATAAACAAAAAAGAATCCAGCGGTGAATAAAGTTAACTTTTTTATTTTCTGATTTTCATTAAAGAATTCAAGTCCAGTTCTAAAACTTAAAAGTAATCCGCCCAAAAGAGCAAAGTTACTTAAGAAGCTGATCATTGAAGGTACATAACCCTGAAATAAAATTGTTACAGGTTTATCCGGGATAGTATATTTCTTTTCATCTTTTTTAATCTCTGCAAAGTATAAAATTTTTTCTCCAGCATTTTGTCTTGGTATTCTAGCAACAAGCGTTTCTTCATCATTCCTCATTTCTTCAACTTCCCATTTATTTTCATTCTCTTTTTTCCATTTAACCACAGCTTTAATATTAGGATTATCGGTTCTTATAATAAAAGTGTAATCACCTTTATCATTATAGATTTTTTCAAATCTATAAGAGACTTTTTTCTCATCAATACCAAATGTTCCAGTAATAGGATAATATTCACTTGTGCCGCTTTGGATATAACCTGTAAGAAAGGTTAGTAATAATGCTGAAGACCAGAGAATCAGGGAGTGTTTCATTAGATTTCTTTTACTGAAATCTAAGAAAAAAATTAGGTATATGGTATAAAGGTATAAGGAAATTAAATAGAATGAACTCTATTCTATTTTTATTAATATCATAAATCCTTTATACCATATACCTCTATGCCTTATACCTACAGCGATGTCCCTACCTTAAGCCTGAAGTTGAAAAAGATTGCTGTAACTCCAAAACTACCGCTGGAAGTTGTTGTAAAGATAGCAGAAGGTCCCAAAGCAATAGCACTGAATGCAAATCCTTCGGCAATTTTCTGAACAAGAATATCTACAACATACTGGGGTTGTCTCACATCACTTTTTACCATTGCATCAAATCTGAAATCGAAAGTGCTGCCGGCAAGAGAAATTTCTCTTCCTGTAAATCCCACATGCCATTCATCGAGATATCTTGCCGTATAAATTTTCCCTCTTGTTGAAGCAAGAACGCTAATAGGGTAACGTAATTCAAAGTTAACATATGAGTCAGTAAGATATTTCACAATAAGATCACCAACATCATTCTTCCTCCATCTTAATATTTCTGTAAATGTTGGTTCATCAAGAACCTTTGTATAACTTACCTGGAAGAAATTGCCAAAAGGGACAACATAACCAAGCTGAATGCCTTTAGTTGCATATAGATTATTATGGTTCTCATCTGTTTTTATTTCGGTCATTGCATCAATAGAATTAAATGCCCCACCGAAGAAACCAAGTATATGAAAATTAGCCTCTACAAAATTTGTTTCAAGCGGGCCTGAATATGGTGTCCCAACTCCTAATGAAATGCCAATATCTTTTTTAATTGAGAAACCAAATCTTTCACCTCCGAAAAGCTGGAAGAACGGATTGATATATTGCAATGTGGGAGATATCTGAGTTGCAGTTGGAGGAGAAATTAATTTGCCGAATCGCATTTTTTCAAAAACTCTTATAAACACACTTCCGTAATGAATATCTTCTTCAAGATTAATCTTAAAAGGGAAAGTCATAATCCTTGCACGTGTTTCCGGTGTAAATGCAAGAAAGGGGTATAGAGTTCCTTTTATAGATACGGTTTGATTGTTAGGGTCGCGAAGGTCAACTATTATTTCAGCTTTTGGATCAGGCGGATCAATAAAGACTTCTATCTGGATTAGAATAAACAGACTGTCGTCGAGAGGTTCCATCTGGTAAAAAAAAACCGGTTCTTCTTCTTCTTGTGCTAAAACAGAAAAAAAATTTCCCCAAGTGAGAAACAGAATAAATAAAAGTAAAAATTTCCTCAGATACATCAAATTTAAACCTATAATAATTTTGAAATCTGAGAACAATATTAAAAAAAAATATCTTATTTAAAGTGATGTACCTATTTTTAATCTTAAATTAGCGAATATTGAAATAAGTCCGAATTTTCCATCTTCTGTTGTAGAAAAAATAGCAGAGGGTCCGATAGCGAAAGCACTAAAAGCCCAGTTTTGGGCAATTTTTTGCACAAGAACATCCAGAAGATATTGAGGTTGTCTTACATCACTATGAGGCATTACATCAATTCTTAAATCAAACGTACTGCCTGCAAATGAGAGTTCCCTTCCTGTAAATCCAAAGTGCCATTCGTTTATATACTTTGCTAAATAAAATTTTCCTCTTGTTGAAGCAAGAATACTAACCGGATACCTGAACTCCCAGTTGAAATAAGAACCATGCATAATCTTAGCTTTATAATCTTCAGTATTATATTTTACATATTTTGCACTATCCTGTGGACTCATACCATCAAGAACATTCATATAACTTACTTGGAAAAAGTTTCCGAAAGGTACTGTATATCCAAGCTGGAAACCGCTTGTTGTATATAAGTTGTTATGATTGTTTTCCTGTTTTATATCAATCAGTTCATCTATTTTTGTAAAAGCTCCACCATACAAACCAAGAATATGAATATTGGCTTCAATAAGATTTGTTTCTAAAGGACCGGAATAAGGAGTTCCTAAGCCTATTGAAAAACCTATATCATTTTTTATCGGCAGTCCAAATCTTTCACCGCCAAAAGCCTGGAGAAATGGATTTACATATCCCATTGAAGAGGATATTTGCGTAGCGGTTGGGGGGGATACGATTTTATTAACTCTCATTCTTTCAAAAACACGGGTGAATACGCTTCCATAATGGATATTTTCTTCAAGATTAATTTTAAAAGGATATGTGACAATTTTAGCACGTGTCTCTGGTGTTAATGCAAGTAACGGATAAAGAGCACTTTTTATTGATAAAGTTTGGTTGTTTTGATCGCGCAGGTCAACAATTATTTCTGATTTAGGATCGGGAGGATCTATAAAAAGTTCTTCCTGAATTTGTATGAAAAGACTATCATCAAAAGGTTCCATCTGGTAGAATAAAATCTGCTCTTCATCTTCTGTCTGGGCTTCTATATAAAATAGAGGTAAAACTGAAAATAACAGAATAATTACACGGAGGGCATTATGTTTCATTTTTTACTAAATATTAATTGAAGGTTATTTTGAAAAGTCTGTAAAAATAAATGAGTCTCCCACTTGCACCCGGTCTTTCGAACGTTCATCAACAACTGTAAAGAAGAAATTAGTTTTGTATCTTCCCTGTGGGTCAAGCATATCTTCATATTTGTCAAGCCATTCCTCAAAGCGTGTTTCGTTTGCTGCAAGATTAAGTGATACATTATAAACAGAATTTCCTTTGCTGTCTTTTATAGGTCCTGTAACAGAAATCGGGCCGGAATATGTTGTTTTAAGTTGATCCGGTCTTTCATCAATTATAGTAACAGTAAATACAGTAATTCTTTGCAAATCCTTAACATATATATTTGATCCGCTCATTTTAGTAGTAACCTTTTCAATTTTAATTTCAGGTGGTCTGTTTGGAACAACTTTAACTTTTTCTTCCCGGCTTCCAAATTTTACAACTACCTCGCTTTGGTCTGTAAGATCGAAAGTTTTCTCTTCACCCGGGGGAATAAAAGCAATGGGGTTATTTAAATTCTTAGGATCGTAAATATATGTGGGGACACTACCAGTATTTCTTGCTTTATTCCATGTATGCTGAATGAAAGTTTGTTTTAATGATATTGGCATTTGCATTAAATTTTGCTCTTCAACAATTTCTTCTTTTTTCTCTTCTTCGGTAGGAATTTCTTTTACTTTTTCAGTTAAGGTTTGAATCTTCTTATTCATGGAAGCGAGCTTTTCTTTAAGTTCAACATTTTCAACTTCAATATTTGGATCTATCTCAATTGAAAATTTTATGTTTTGTGCATAAAGAGAATCCAGTTGTGCAACAAGAGAATCTCTTACAGCTTTATCAACCGTTTCTTCTTCTTTAACAACTTTGCTTAAATCTAAATCTGCTCCTTTCAGTGCAAGCACTGTAATAACAAAAATGTATAGTACCTGGTAAATTATAAACTTACTGTCCCTGTTTTTCTTAACCATAATATTTTCTTATCTTTTTACAACTATTGATTCAAGATACTTAAGACCGGTTACAGTCTTTTCATCACCAAGTGAATGTGATGCTTGTGTAATTGAGTTTGCAAGTTCCTTTAACTGCAAAATCTTTTCAGGACTAATGCTTTGAACTGTGCTGATCTTTTCAAGAACAGAATGAACTGTTGCAAAGTTTCTTTGAATAAGCTCACTTAAACGGGCAGTCTGTTCAAGAATATTTTTGTATGATTCAAGATCTTTTAAAGTAATCTCGGCACCTCTTGCAACAGAACCTGAACCTCCGCTTAACTGCTTAAGAAGATTCTTTGAGTTTTCAATTTGTATTCTTGAAAAATATCTTTCTTTAATATCACTTACATGATTAACAACGTTCTGAAACTCAACTCCAAGTTGATCAAGAACCGGTTCAAATAGTTTTCCAAGAGCAAGCACAATTAATGCTTTAACTTCAAAAGGAACTGAAAGCCCCAGGAAAACTTCCTGACCAAGCTGAATGCTTATGAGAAGTATTGCAGCACCAATTAAAGGAAGTGCTGTTGATATACTATCAATAACACTTGTGTATGAAGAAACAATGCGGTCAATTGTTTCTGAAGCAGGAGTTCTTATTATTTCTAATCTTAATTTATTATATGCAAGGTATGAGAGAAAAATAAAAAGTGCGTAAACCACAACCGGAAGCCACCAGAAACTATATGGTGATATCATATTTGCATTTGGCTGCCATGCCGGGAATAAAGACTGTGCAATTTTTATGGTCACATCTCCAAGTATAGGCACGGTTGAAAGATCGAGAAAAAATGAAACTACCAATGCAATAAAAGAAATTACTGCCGGCTTAATTATCAGATTAAATTTTATGTTGCTTACTGCTGTATGAGTATAACGTTCAAGCTCCTCCTCCAAACCATCTTTTGAATACAAATCGGGAAATTTATTTGAAATTGATTCCAACTGTTCTCTTGCCGTTTCTGTTGCTAACATTAATTGCCTCTTATTTATAATTTTTTAAGAAAGGAATCCTCCTTTTTTGAATTTTGCTTATTTAAAATCACAACTATCATACCATCTATGTATTTAAATAAGACGTTTTACCCTTTATTGAATTATCAATAAAGGATTACAGATGTTGAAAAAAATCGAATCAAAAAAGGAATATTATATCTACTTGATTATTAAAATATCAAAAAAACAGCTTTTACAAAAGATGACCCAAAATTTTGGGTATAAAGTTGATTTAAAGTAACTCACAATTTAATCTTCAACTAATTACCTTTTGACAAAAACAAAGTAAAATTTACCAACTAACTAAGTAAAAGATTATTTTAATAAAGGTCATTTAATTTTTTTTATTTGATATTAATCAAACATTCCTGCATCTGTATGAAAGCATATAACTTTTTATTATGCTGAAAAATTCGAAGCTGTATGAAATAAACACAAGAGTCTGGATAAAACGTTTCAGCAGAGCTGCAACTTTAACATCAATCCCCGATGAAGTATTTATTGAGCTTTCTAACCTTGGTTTTGAAAGTGTATGGTTAATGGGAGTTTGGAAAACCTGTGATAACTTAATAGAAAAATGCTGCTTCTCACCGGACCTTATCTCGTCTTACAGTAAAGCATTAAAAGATTGGGAAAAGAAAGATATAATCGGTTCACCCTTTGCAATAGATTGTTATGAATTAAATCCTTCGCTTGGAAAGACATCTGACCTTCAGAAGTTAAAAGAAAAACTTAATAGTATTGGATTAAAACTAATACTCGATTTTGTTCCAAATCATTTTGGAGCTGAGAGCAGATTTATAAAAACAAATCCTGAAGTTTTTCTGGAAGCCGATGAAGAACTCTTATTAAAAGACCCTTTAACCTTTTTCCAACCTGAGATTTCCAAAAATATTTTTGTTCATGGACGTGATCCATTCTTCCTGCCGTGGACAGATACTATACAGGTAAATTATTTTAACACTTCTGCAAGAAACTTTATGACGCAGCAGCTGTTTAATATTGCCCAATATTGTGATGGAGTACGATGTGATATGGCAATGCTTCCACTGAATAATATATTTCATAATACCTGGCTTGGAGTTCTTAATCGTTTTGGTTATAAAAGAATTGAGGAAGAATTCTGGAAAGAAGCTATTCATAAGGTTAAAAAGAAATATCCGGATTTTATTTTTCTTGCCGAAACATATTGGGATCTTGAATATCAACTCCAGAAATTGGGATTTGATTTTACTTACGATAAACAACTTACAGATCGTCTTGTTGCAGGAGATGTAGCTAACATAAAAACTTATTTTTTTGCAGATAATGATTACCAGATGAAGTCCGTCCGTTTTATTGAAAATCATGATGAAGAACGTGCTGTAGCAAAATTTGGTAAGGAAAGATCTATGGCGGCAGCTATGGTTATGAGCACAATAAAGGGAATGAAGCTGTATTATGATGGACAGCTTGAAGGATGGAAAACTAAACTTCCTGTGCAGTTAGGAAGAGAGCCTGAAGAGAAAACATCTGAAAGAATAAAAAACTATTATTATAAAATTCTGGAAATAACAAAAGATAAAATTTTCAGAGAAGGCAATTGGACAATGATTGAGCCAATTCCTGCCGGAGAAGGCAATATGAGCTTTCATAATTTCTTTACTTGGATTTGGGATTATGAAAACGATGTGAGGATTGTTGTGATAAATTATTCGGCAGTAACTTCCCAGAGCAGGTTGAAAATACTTTTCGATTCAGATAGAGAAAATGTTACTCTCATAGATCTTTTAACAGGTGATGAATATTTACGTTCTGTTAAAGAGATGGAAACAACTGGTTTATTTATTGAACTGAAAGGTTTTCATAGTCATATCTTTTCTGTGAAAAACCGAACCTTTTTATTTGAAAACTGATAGTTATTACAGATCAACAGTATAATATTTAGACCTTAATTAGTAAAAATTATTTTTTATCTTTTCTTTTAAAAGAATCAAAACTAACTATGACAGAACAGAAATTAAGAGGCAGAGGTGCGTCGTTTAATCCGCAAAGCAGGTTTGAAAAACTATCTGTTGAGGATTTTTCTTTAAATGATTGGCCTGACCTTGAAGAACCTGGTTTAAAAAATCTTTCCACAGAATATTTTATTGATAACTCTAAAACTGTTATCGTAAAGAATGACAGTTACGATTAGGTTTTGATTATTCTCGTTATTTTATTTTTCTTATTTTAGAAGCCAATAAAATACTTATTCATCTAACAACAAAAGTTTTTAATACTGTATGGCAAAAAAGAATATAAAGCAGAAAGAAAGACAAATAGGTAAAACAAAAATTGAGAAAAAACATCTCATAGATCCAAGGTATAAAAACGCTTTCTGGACAACAGTAATTCTGATTATCCTATTAATCTTCTTTATTGTTAATAATACCCGTAAAGAACCGGAAAGAGGACCATACCCATCAAATTATAACGGCCCAAAAGTTGAAAATAGGAAGTAGAAAAAGTTTTGAGAAATAAAAAAGGAATTAAAAAAGTGAGCAAATATTTTTTATTGGTAATCTTTATTGCTGCATCTATTAATGTTTTAGGCTGTAGCAAAGAGAGTAAATATGAACCAGAACAAAACCAAACCAGTTATAATTCAGTCCAGGAAGAAAACAAAGCTCCGGATTTTACTTTAGTAAGCACAGACGGCAAAAAAATTAATCTTTCAGATTATAAAGGAAAAGTTGTTATTCTCGATTTCTGGGCAACCTGGTGTGGACCTTGCCGGAGAGGAATTCCTGATCTTGTTTCAATACAAAAGAGTTACAAGGATAAAGTTGTTGTTATTGGGATTTCTCTTGATGATGAAAGAACAAAAAACGATATACTTCCTTTTATGAAAGAGTATGGAGTAAATTATCCGGTTGTTTATGGTACTTCAGAAGTTGTTATGAATTATGGAAATATTCGTGCTATACCAACCAGCTTTATAATTGATCAGAAAGGAAATATAGTTGATAAATATATCGGGTTAGTCTCGAAGGAAATTTTTCTAAACAGGATAAAAGGTCTGATTGGCTCTTAATTATTTTCTGAAAAGATATATTATAAGGCTTATAATAAGACTTAATAAAAGTGAAGTAACAATGGGGAAGTAAAAAGTAAAATTCTTTTTCTTTATATAAATATCCCCCGGCAATCTGCCAAGAAAAGGAATTTTATCACCAAGTAAAAAAAGGACACCCAGGATTACAATAAAAATTCCAGCAAAGATTAAAAGCTTTCCAACTTGATGAAACTCGAACATAAATTTTATTCCTTTTGAACCACGCTTTAAATTTTAGTGTTATAAGATAAAATTATCACCAGAGAATTTCATGTTAGATTTTATTACTATCACAAAGAAATTAAATGTTTAGCTTTTTATCAAAATACCAGGATGTTGCTTTACTGTTTGCAAGATTAGGAATAGGCTTAAGCTATATATTTGTCCATGGAGGAAAAAAATTAATTGGTGGTCCTGAGAGATGGGAATCAACAGGTAAAGCAATGCAGAATCTTGGGATTGGCTTCTTTCCTGTTTTTTGGGGATTTATGGCTGCAATTTCAGAATCAGTGGGAGGATTACTCATTATACTTGGTTTCTTTTTCAGACCTGCAGCAACTTTAATTTTAATTACAATGTTTGTAGCAGCAACAAAACATTTTTCGGATGGCGATCCACTTTCTAAAATTGCCTACCCAATAGAAATGGGAATGATTATGATTCTGTTTTTTTCTTTTGGAGCCGGGAAGTATAGTTTAGATTACAAGTTTTGGAAAAAAAATTAAGTAAGCAGTCTTCAGTGTGCAGTTAGCAAATCTTAATATAAGTATAGCGGATAAAATTCTAAAAAACCCAAATAACAAATAGCAAAGAATAACAAATTCTAAATACAAATTGCCCAATTTTTTGTTTGATTTTTGGAGTTTAGAATTTATTTGGATTTTTGTTATTCCTTTAATGAGATTTTTTTTAGGAATAATAATTAAGAATTGCCAACTGCCTACCGGAAGCTGCTAACTGAACTTAAATTCCTTCTCTCAAAAATCTTGGTTCTTCAAGGGTAAGTATTAAAGAGATTCTGTGAGTATCAGGTAGTCTGTCTAATTCAGCATAACTGAATCTTGCAAAGGAATAATCAATATTAAGTTTAGGAAGTCTTACACCTGCACCAACTGTAAACTGCTTAACATCATTATAACCGCCGCGTATTGAGAAAAGATTTTTAAAAGTATATTCAAGTCCCGCATGAGTATCAAAACTTACAGGTCCTAAATTTCCATAAGCAGATGATCTTCTGTTTTCAAAACGCACATCAAAGTCTACAGCAGGAGTAATAGTTCCTCCAAGAATTTTCCACATATAAGCCGCACCTAATTTTACAGTGGGAGAGACAAGCTCATTTCTTCCGGTACTCCACGCAACAAGAGTTGTTGTAACATCCTGTATGTTCGCACCGAAGTAAAGATTTTCAATTGGTGTATATAAGGCACCAACATCAAAACCAATTCCTGTTGCACCAAACTCTGCAATGTCCCTTCTAATTACTTTAACATTAGCTCCCCAGTAAAAATTATCAGAATGTCTTTTAGCAAAAGAAAGATAGAATACCCAATCCTGGTTACTGAATTCAGTTATTAAGGAAGGATTGATTCTGTTTCTTGGATCTGTAATATCATAAACTACATTGCCTTCAGGATCAACTAATGCTTCACGAGTATCAGGAATTCCATCCACTCCTAATCGTACAGCACTTATTCCAAATGTCATATCAGTTCCAAAAGGAATGGCAACAGAGCCATAATCATAATTAACAAGGTTACCGAAATGCTCTGCGTGCATCAAAGAGATTTGGGGATAGTTAAGGTTAGCAAGTCCGGCCGGATTATAATAACCTGCTGTAATATCATTAGCAACAGCAGTAAAAGCTCCGCCCATACCAAGCGCTCTTCCTCCGATGCCGATAGCCATAAACTCCCCCGCATATTTACCAAATACTATTTGGGCTTTTATTTGTGAAATTGTAATTACTATAAGTGCGGTAATAAACAGGAACTTTTTCAACATTAAAACTCCGATAGTTAACCTTGTTATTATGTAAAACGTGGCTCAAAATTGAGATTTTGATTTTTGAAAGTCAAGGCTAATTAGTGGGTAGAATGCTAGAATTATAAATTCAAAGATTGTATTATCAACTACATACAATCGTCTTACTCACTTTGCCTTTCCCTGGTTAGCAACTGCCTTTGCAGCCTTTTCAATTTCTTCAGGATCGCCAAGATAATAACTTTTAATTGGCTTTAAACCATCAGTAAGTTCATAAACAAGAGGAATTCCCGTTGGTATATTCAGTTCAACTATTTCCTGATCTTGAATGTTATCAAGATATTTTACTAATGCTCTAAGGCTGTTGCCGTGTGCAGCAATAATAATTCTCTTACCCGATTTTACTGTTGGTGCAATTACATTTTCCCAGTAAGGAACAAATCTATTAACAGTATCCTTTAAACATTCAGTTAAAGGAAGTTCAGATTCACTAAGTTCACTATATCGCGGATCTTTTCCAGGATACCGACCATCATTTTTCTCCAATGCAGGAGGTTGAATATCGTAACTTCTTCTCCAAATCTTAACCTGAGCATCACCATATTTTTGTGCAGTTTCAGATTTATTCAATCCCTGTAATTCACCATAATGTCTTTCATTTAATCTCCAGTTTCGAATAACCGGTATCCACATTAAATCCATTTCATCCAGCACAACCCACAAAGTTCTGATTGCTCTCTTAAGAACTGAGGTGTAGGCAATATCAAAATGAAAACCTTCTCTTTTTAAAGTCTGCCCGGCTTTTTTTGCTTCATTTTTTCCTTTTTCTGAAAGATCAACATCAGTCCATCCTGTAAATCTATTCTCTTTATTCCAGGTGCTTTCTCCATGTCTTAGTAAAACTACTTTATACATTATTACTCCATAATTGATAAAATTTTAATATGATTAAAATATACAGTATATAATTTCTTTTCCATGTTTCTTAATCTTTAATCACATCAGGTTTGGAAGATTTAAGTGTTCTTTTCAAAACTATGAAACCAATAATTCCTGAAATAAGTGAAGCAGATAAAATTCCAACTTTAGAGATATCTAAAAGCGTTTGCTCAGCGAATGCAAGGTTTGCAATGAACAAAGACATTGTAAATCCGATTCCTGCAAGAATGCCTGCAGCATAAATCTTACTCCAGCTTACTCCTTCAGGTTTTGCAGCAATTTTTAATTTTATTGCTAACCAGGAGCATATGAAAATTCCAGACTGTTTGCCTAAAAATAATCCCAGGATAATTCCGGTACTTATTTGATTAGTAATTGCTTCAATCAAATCTCCCTGAAGTGATACACCAGCATTTGCTAAGGCAAACAATGGCATAATAAAAAATGAAACCCATGGATGAAGACCGGATTCAAACCTGGAAAGAGGAGTCATCACTTTTTTAACATTTGTTTCAAGAACCTGAGCAGCAATGAGTCTTTCTTCATTTGTAAATGTGCTCTCAACTTCCTCTCCTGCTAAATCAAAATCCTTAAGAAGCTTTTCACCTTCTTCCATAAATTCTTTTGAATTAATTCTTGATGTAGCAGGGATTGTAAAAGCAAGTAAAACACCTGCAACGGTTGCATGGACTCCTGAATAAAGGAAAGCAAGCCATAGGCCAAAACCTAAGATTGTATAAATAAGAAGATTTTTTATACCTAATAAATTAGCAGCTATCAAAAGAACAATAAATCCCGCACCAATTAGGAGGCTAAGAAACGAAATATCAGATGTATAAAAAATTGCGATTACTAATACTGCGCCAATATCATCTGCAATTGCAAGGGCAATTAAAAAGATCTTCAATCCGATTGGAACTTTAGGACCAAGCAAAGCAAGTATACCAATTACAAAAGCAATATCTGTTGCCATTGGAATTCCCCAGCCGGGAGAACCTTCAGTTCCAAAATTAAATAAGGTATAAATCAGAGCAGGGAAAATCATTCCTCCTAAAGCACCGGCAACAGGTAAAACAGCTTTTTGTGCAGATGAAAGTTCACCAACAAGGAATTCTCTTTTTATTTCAAGTCCTACCACAAAAAAGAAAATTGCCATCAAACCGTCATTAATCCAGTGATGTAATGAGTGGCTTAAAACAAAATCACCAATTTGAATTGAGGTGTTTGTATGCCAAAGATGAAAATAGCTTTCTGCAAAGGGAGTATTTGCCCAAACTAAAGCAATTACAGTACAAATTAGAAGCAGAATTCCACCTGATGCTTCTGCATGTATAAATGCCTGGAAAGGCTTGAGAATTTTTTCGATTCGAAGATTTTTTTCTGTGCTTATCATTCTTTAATGAATTTAATTTTTCAAAGTTTAAAATCATTATAAAAATTTTATTCTTTAATCAAAAATTATAAACAGAATTAAATAAATGATGTAAAGCAGAAATATGAATGAAAATAAAGGGTAAAACTTTGCAAGCATTTTTGCTTTTGGATTTCTTATTTCATTATTCGAAAGAAGATTTTTGATTTCCAGGTAAGCTCTCAGACCATACTTGTTCGGTATTCTGTTATCTAACCTGAAAATAAGGTAAGGGAGTGTGCCGGAAATAAGGGAAAGAAGAAGTAGTATAATAATTTTTAATATCATATAATTTAATGTAAACTTCTCGCGGACCAAATAAAATCTCTTAAATCACTTCAGTGCCGGGGAGTTATTTCCAATCGCCGATTAGCTTCCTCGTAATGATTATTTGTGCAGTGTGATAAGAATTATGATTAATTACAATTAATATTTCCCTCATGTATGTATGGTTTTTAGTATGAGGTACGATAGATCTGAGGTCAATACTTTAATCTTTCACAATATTAACAAGCTTTTGTTGTTCTTTAATTCAATCAATCCGTTCGAGCAGGTGGGCGAGTTTTTTTTTGAGTTTCATACCCGTAAATATCTTTTAATTAAATAGATTCATCAGATGATCATAAAATCTTTTAAGAATATACATATCAAATTTCATTATGCTTCTAATCAATAACTTTACATTTCAGCAGGTAATAAATCAGATGACTTTAACTTTGGTTGTTTAAAAATTCCTAAAACACCCTTCAATCCTATACTCATTATGATGTTAAAGAAAAAAGCAAAAAAAGCTAATAGAAGTAAAGAACCAGACAGTGCAGCAAGTGTCATATAAGTATTAAACTCACCTTCAAAATATATTGTTCTTCTTA
>MHAF01000013.1 GCA_001802865.1 Ignavibacteria bacterium RBG_16_34_14 | reverse complement strand
AGCATCATAGGATATATTATTTAAAGCCCCTGTCTCGCTGCTTAATTTACCTCTACCTGATTTTAAATCTCCATTCCATTCGGCACTTCCTTTTCTTAAAGCCATAAATGAATTCCTTTCTGATTAATTTCTGATGGTGAAAAATTGTCGTTCTTAATATTAAAAAATAATGTAAATCATCAAAATAAAAATCTGAAGCTCGCTTCGTCTGCACCGTCTGACAAATTTAAATATTTTTAATAAATTTTAACCGCTTAATAACAGGTTATGTTAAAGTTTTAAGTAGGGTTTCTCATGTGATATTCTCTTCCATCATTTCAGCAACGCCTCTCTTCAAAGAATCATCATTCATCATTAAACCTTCAATAATCCTTTTTTGTTCATCTAAAGTTTTATTCTGGCTTAGCTTGAATTTTCCTTCAAGCTTTTCAACCTCAATTTCAATTCCTACAATTTCACTAAACAGTTTTTCTTTATAATCTTCAGGTAGGTCATCCCACTGACTCCTGAATTTCGGTTCCATTATCTCAAACATTGAATGTACAAGATTCAGATGTTTCTCTCTTTCATGAAATATTTTTGGTTTTCCATAAGCAGCCGCCATTGTATAATTCCAAGTAGGAACGTTCATCCTGCTTTCATAAAATTTCGGAGAGATATAACAATGAGGTCCCTGGAAAAGAACAAGCACATTTTCTTTTCCATTAAGATTTTTCCATTGAGGATTAGCTCTTGCAATGTGAGTTACGAGTCTTAATTTTCTTTCTTCTTCGGTAACAACAAAAGGAAGAGGTGTAACATCAGGATGCTCTTCATTATTACTAATGAGTAAAGCAAAATTATAACTCTTCATAAAAGCAACTAATTTTATGCGGTCTTTAGCTTCAGTGTAAGCGGGGATATACATATTGATTCCTTTTTTCTTAAAAAGTGTAATTTTTGCGTGATTTAGATAATAATTCCGAATTATTACTATGGAATTTATAAAATTCTTTTCATATCGTAGGAACAGAAATTGAATTGGATTAATAAAAAATAAAACATTTTAACAAAAAGTATGGTTAAAAAATATACTTTTACATTTTTAATCCTGATTTTTCTTCTTGGCTCTCCTTTAACCCTAAGCCAAAAAGCAACCCACCATAAACCTAATTCCTCAAGCAAAGAGGGAATTGAATATTATTACAATGAACATGGAATTGGTAAAGCCGAGATTCCAAGAAAGTATTATTCTGAATTTTCCGGTGATAAAAACAGGACAGAGATATATGAAAATACCGATAGAAATTCAGATTACAGTAAAAAGAAATTCATTAATTACACTTCCCACTCCCGCAATTATTTCAAAGTTGAAGACAGCGATAATTCTTTATGGAATGGCAAATACTGGGATTTTAGTGTTTACCCACTTAAAGTTTATGTAAAAAAATCATCATCAAGAAATTTTAAAGATAAATATAAAACCTATATTGATTATGCATTTAAAATCTGGAGTGCCGCAGATGAAAGAATAAAATTTATATATTCAAAATCAGAATCCGATGCCGATATTATTTTTACATTTGAAAATAACCTGATGGAAAAGTATGATGAGAATTATCTTGGTCTTACGGATTATGAACTGGAAAAAAATAACAGGATAATCCATTCCTTTATTGAAATAAGTTTATTAAAATTTGATGACAGAAAAATTTCAGACGGCGAGATAAAATCAACGATAATTCATGAACTGGGACACGCTCTGGGTTTAGGACATAGCAGCAATCATGCGGATCTTATGTATCCCTACATCAGCGAGGATTCAAGCGACAAACTTTCTTATGTCGAACTCTCTACGGGTGATATTGAAGCTGTAAGATCTGTTGTTAACCTTGGAAGCAATGATTATTCTACCAAATAATATTACAGAAGATCATTCTTATTTTACAAGCATCATTTTTTTTACAGTTGTATAATTACCAACTTTTATCTGATAAAGATAAACTCCACTTGTTAAATTACCTGCATCGAAATTAATT
This sequence comes from Ignavibacteria bacterium RBG_16_34_14, assembly GCA_001802865.1. Lineage (GTDB taxonomy): Bacteria > Bacteroidota > Ignavibacteria > Ignavibacteriales > Ignavibacteriaceae > RBG-16-34-14. The sequence goes on along the minus strand of MHAF01000013.1, from coordinate 18,632 downwards.
GAATAGTTTCCCGTAGTTTTGTATTCATCAACTAATGTTGCAATTTCTTGCGCAAGTGAATTAAATATTTTTAGAGATACATGTTCATCATTTGCAACTGAAAAGTTAATTGTTGTAAAAGGATTAAAGGGATTTGGATAATTTTGAAGTAAGGTTATTTCTTTGTTATTCACAAAAGATAATCTGCTTAAGTAAATTGTTTTTATTTCACCGGCAAGTATATTTGCATCCTGAACAGGTGTACAGGTTGCTCCTATAACATCATACAAGCGCAGGTGAGTAATGGAACCGTCATCATTAACACCAACAATATCATAATTTATTGAAATAATTTGATGCAAATCGCGAGGCAGTAAAACATTTTCACCCCATCCGAGTAAAACAACACTAACAATATCTATTGAGGATCCATCCGGTCGCGGTTCACCTTTATAAACCTCATAATCTAATAAGAATGATGAATCCGGAATACTCGATCCTCTGCTTATGGATCTAAAAATTAATTTTCCTTCATCTTTGCCAAATACAATTTTAAATTGTAATGCCTTTAATGGGAGACCCGTGTAATTTCTTAAAACCACCGTATCTGAATTTTGCGAAGGCGGATTAAGTATGTCTGCTGTTGGGGAACTAAAATCCAAAATACCACCTTGTGTATATGGTATAAATCCCAGGTTAATGATTGGGTGAAATGAGAAGGTTTTTTCAGCAATTAAAATTTGAATTGCGAGAAGAGTAAAAATAATTCTCAGCCTTTTCATCATATAACCATTCCTTTCTAATAGTATTTCTAATCCATATTCATCGCATAACCTATCTCCTTAAAAAACAAGAAAGTTCCCGCCATCTTCCCCCTGGTTTTTACTTCAATCAAAACAAAAGAGTCAAATACTGCGCCGTAAGTTTTAATTACATTTTATTTGTTATGAGTTATTTTTAAAATTTATAGAAAATGTTATAAGATAAAACTGGGATTTTGAAAGTAATTATTACCGGGCTTATTTTAAGATTAAATTACTTAACAATTTTTTTCGAATGATAAGGATTAGTAAAAGGAATAGTTATGGCAAGCTTTTGTGAATTCAGTCACTGTAGAAAGTAGAAATTCTCGAAAAAGTTTTGACATAGATCAAAAGATTAATTACTGATAGTTTCCTCTCCATAGTTTCCATAATTGGAATAAGTCTATTCATTCAATTTAAATTATTAAATATTTCCTTAAGCTTAATAAGATTCATTTCCCATTCCTTCTTTTTCATTCTTTCCTTTTCAACAATATCCTGCGCTGCATTCTTAATAAACTTTTCATTTGATAACTTTTTATCTATTCCGGTAAGTGCACCTTCAAGCCTCGTTATTTCTTTCTGAAGCCTGCTGCGTTCAAAATCAAGATCAATCAGTCCTTCAAGGGGAACATATATTTCGGTTTCTTTAACAACTGCAGAAGCACTCGCTTTAGGCTTTATAAGATTTTTATCAATCTTTATCTCATCAACCTTTGCAAGCTTCTTTATATAATCAACCTGGTGTGATCCAACTTCAGAAGATTTAACGTATGTATTGATCTGCTTTGAAGGAGGAATATTCATCTCACCACGGATATTTCGTAAAGCTGTTATAACATCCTTTACAAATTCCATTTCCTTCTCAGCACGTAGGTTTATGTTTAATAAATGATATTTCGGGTAATCAGAAGTAGAAATGCTTTTTCCTTTTTTTCTCTCACTGATTAGTTGCCACAACTCTTCTGTTATAAAAGGCATAAAAGGATGAACAATCTTCAGCAGGTTTTCAAAATTTCTTAATGCCCTTGTAAGAACAGCAGATTTAATTTCTTCGCTCCCCGAGTAAATTCTGCTCTTCATTAGTTCAATGTACCAATCGCAAAAGTCGCTCCACACATAAGAATAAATTATTTTTGTTGTGTTATTTATCTCAAACTTTTCCATTGCATCATCAAGCTGTGAGAGTGTATGGTGAAACCTGGAGTTTATCCATTCATCTGAAAAATCAATATTACTTTCTATTAAATTATTATTAATCGGAATTGTCTGAGCATTCATTAAAAGAAATCTTCCCGCATTCCATATCTTGTTGGCAAAGTTTCTTCCTATTTCACATTTATCTGTTGAGAAGAGAACATCCTGCCCGAGAGGAGCTAAGTAAATTACAGAAAAACGAAGTGCATCTGCACCATAATCCTTTACAACTTCAAGTGGATCCGGAGAGTTGCCGAGAGATTTACTCATCTTTCTTCCCTGAACATCTCGAATAACACTTGTAAAGTAAACATCCTTAAAAGGAATCTCTTTTTTGAAATGAAGTCCAGCCATTATCATTCTTGCAACCCAGAAGAAAATAATATCAGGAGCTGTAACAAGTGTATCGGTTGGATAATAATATTTTTGTTCTTCCTCAGTTTTGAAAACATCATAAGCCCAAAGCCAACTCGATGCCCATGTATCAAGAACATCTTCATCCTGTTTCAAATTTTTAGAACCGCAATGCGGACATTTTTCAGGAGGATCAACTGATACAATAGGGCTCTTGCATTCGAGCTTGCATGCATCGTCTCCAATACAATACCAGACTGGAATCCTGTGTCCCCACCAAAGCTGACGTGAAATACACCAGTCTTTTATCTGGCTCATCCAATGCTCATAGGTTTTAACCCAGTGTCCGGGATAAAATTTTATTTTCCCTTCTTTTACAACTTCAAGAGCAGGCTTTGAAAGTTCTTTCATTTTCATAAACCACTGCTCGGAAAGGTAAGGTTCAATTGGTACACCGCCGCGCTCAGAGTAACCAATGCTTGTTTGGTAATCTTCAGTTTTTACAAGAAGACCAAGCTTTTCAAATTTTTCAACAACTTTTTTACGGACAGTAAACCTGTCCATCCCTCTTAAATCTTCAGGAACATTGTTATTTGTAGTTGCATCTTCATTAAAAATATTAATCGTATCAAGATTATGCCTTTTGCCCATTTCATAATCGTTTATATCGTGTGCGGGGGTAACTTTAACAGCACCTGTTCCAAACTTCATATCAACAAAAGCATCAGTAAAAACAGGAATTTCTCTTCCAACAATCGGAAGGATAACTTTTTTGCCTATGAATTTTTTATATCTCTCATCTTCAAAATTAACTGCAATACCCGTATCACCAAGCATTGTTTCGGGACGAGTTGTTGCAACAATAATAAATTCATCTGAATCTTTAACAGGATATTTAAGATACCAGAGCTTTCCGTTTACTGTTCTGTAGACTACTTCCTCATCTGAAATTGCTGAACGTGAAGCAGGATCCCAATTTACCATTCTATAACCGCGGTATATTTTCCCTTCCTTGTATAAAGCAACGAAAGTTTCAATTACTTTTCTGTAATAATGATCGTCCATTGTAAAACGTTCGCGGTGCCAGTCGCAGCTTACGCCAAGCTTTTTAAGTTGTTGAATAATTATATCACCATATTTTTCTTTCCAATCCCAGCAATATTTTAAAAACTCTTCTCTTCCAATTTCCCTTTTATCAATTCCTTTCTCTTTAAGAAAAGCAACAACCTTAGCTTCTGTAGCAATTGAAGCATGATCTGTCCCCGGAACCCAGCAGGCATTATAACCTTGCATTCTTTTAGTACGGATTAGAATATCCTGAATTGTGTTATTAAGAATGTGCCCCATTGTTAAACTACCCGTTATATTTGGTGGAGGGATTACAATAGTATAAGGTTTTTTACTTTCATCAACTTCTGAGCGGAATAAATTATACTCGAGCCAATAGCTGTACCACTTATCTTCTACATCTGAAGGATTATATGCTTTGGGTATTTCAGAAAATTTTGTATCGGGCATTTGAGTTTAATGATAATTATGAATTGTAAATATAAGGATTTTTGAAGATGGGGAATACTAATTCAGATTTAGGGTGATAAAAAGGGAAATCTATTCTACATAATAAAGATAATTCGGAATCTTAACCTGAATCCCGTGAAATAATCCCCCAAGATCGCTCCACTGATCCCCTACAGTTCCAACAATTTTATATCCTTTGGCAGTTAGTTCTTCCCTCTTCTTACTTTTAAAATCAACAGCACCTAAACTATATTCGTTTTTCATTCTTACAATTAAAGTATCAAATAATTTGTAGCCGGCAGAATGGAGATTTTTAAATGTAGAACTGTACTGATAATCTTTTCTTCCCGTTATAAAAATAACTTTTATTCCTTTACCAATAAGGAATTCATATAAATTATTTACGCCGGGAATTGCAGGTGCTCTTGCTTCTTCAATCCATTTATCCCATGGTTCATGAATATAGCCAAAATCCATTTCCTTAATTATCTGATAATTTGAAAGCGCTGTTTCATCAACATCAAAAACGACTGCTGTAGAGTCTTCAACTTTAACTGATTCAAATTCTTTTACAGCACCAGAAATAATTTCATTAACTTTCTTATCATATTCACCTGATTCGTAATAGGCTGCGATTTCTTCTTTAACAAACTCGAGATTTGTGAGCTTTGGTGAACAGGAATAAACGAGAAGTGAGAGAAGAAAAAATATTTTTGCTAAAATTTTCATCTTACAAAAGATTGTAAATTAGAAATGTTATTTTTTAAAGAAAAAGAGCAAAGGCCTTTCTAATCTGTCAGCCCAGGCTTTTTCATTATGTTCGGCGCCAGGGGCATAATAGTAATCTATATCTGTCCCAATAATGTAACCTTTTTTTGTAAGCGCACAGAACATTTTTTGTCCACGTAAAAGTCCGTCTTCACCGTGATCTAAATAAATTTTAATATTCTTCTTTGGTCCGCTGTAATCTTTTACCATCTTTATTGCTTTATCATCATGATAGTAAAATGCACTTGACATACATCCGGCTTTTGAAAATACTTCGGGATGATTCCAGGTAATCAGAAAAGAAATAAAACCTCCCATAGATGAACCCATTATAGCTGTGTTTTCCCTGCTGGTTAATGTGCGATATCCGGAATCAATAAAAGGTTTCAGTTCTTTAATAATAAATTTAATATAGCCGCGACCTTTTTCTGTATCGCTGTATTCTTCGAGTCTCTCCTTTGTATTATAAATTCCAACAACTATTATTTCCTGTATCTTCTTTTGCCCGATCAGTTTTGTTAAAGTCTCATCAACACGCCAGTCTAATCCCACATAAGATGTTTTGGGATCCATAATATTTTGTCCATCCTGCATATAAAGAACCGGATAATTTCTCTTTGAATCTTCTTTATAAGATGGCGGAAGCCAGACGATTATATCTCTTTTATTTTCTAAATGAGCAGAGAAAAATTTCCTGTGATACCTTACATCACCGATTATTTTTATTCTCTCTTTTCTGTCGGGGCTCGGCTTCGCCGGGACTGATCTTTGTTTCTTTTTAAAGATCCTGTTAACCTTTTTCACCATTTCTTCAGTGATTATCCCTGTTTGATCTTTATCGTAATGCATTTTATCCTTTAAAAACATTTTATTCATCTCTTTAGATTCAATAATTATGCCGCCAAAAATAAAGATAGTTAGTTCGAAAGCCAATTAAAAAAGCTTTGTTACCATCACGGTTAGGACGTGTTAAGACATTTTAATCCTGCAGGTTTCCGCTCTTTCGAATGGAATCTTTAAGATATTTTGTAGATTTTTACCGAGCAATTTTTTCTTAACCAGAGATACCCATTTCTATGGCTGTAATAAGACCTTTCAGAGCATTAAGACCTTCAAAGGAAGCGGCACACCTTGTAGCAAGCGTACCTTATGATGTTGTAAACCATGAAGAAGCCGGAAATTTAGCTGAAGGAAATAATCTGAGTTTTTTAAGAGTTACAAGATCTGAAATAGAATTAGATCCTTCTGCTGATTCTTATTCAAAAGAAGTTTATATAAAAGCAAAAGAAAATTTAGATCTGTTAACGAAACAAGTACCTTTCCAGATAGATGATAATCCCCGGTTCTATTTGTACAAATTAACAATGGATAAGAGATCACAAATTGGAATTGCTGCAACATTTTCAATTGACGATTATGAGAAAAATGTAATTATGAAACATGAAAAAACCCGGAAAGAAAAAGAGGATGACAGGACAAACCACATAATTACAACAGGAGCACAAACCGGTGCCGTTTTTTTAACTTATAAAGGGATACCTGAGATAAATAAAATTGTGAGTGATACAATCGAAGAAACTATACCCACATATGATTTTACTGCTGAAGATGGTATTGCTCACACTATCTGGATTGTTCCCGAAAGATATAATGAAGAAATAATAAAGGAATTTTCTAAGATTAAAAAATTATATATAGCTGATGGACATCATCGTGCGGCAAGTGCTGGCAGGGCAAGAAAAGTTAAACTGAAAAGAAATTCTGACCATACCGGAAAAGAAGAATATAATTTCTTTCTTGCTGTAATATTTCCCGCAGAACAATTAAAGATATTGCCATATAACAGAGTTGTGCATGATCTCAATGGAAAAGATGAAAAGGAATTCTTGAATGATATTACTGAGAAGTTCCATATCGAAAAATCTAAAGTAAAAGAGCCAGGTAAAAGAAGAAACTTTGGAATGTACCTAAAAGGGAAATGGTATCTTCTTAAACCAAGCGATTCTGTTATAGCAAGCTTATCACTTTCAGAATCTGTTGGTTCGGGTTTAGATGTAAGTATACTTCAGAATTTTCTGCTTAATCCTGTACTCGGAATAGATGATCCTAAAACAAATAAAAGAATTGATTTTGTTGGGGGAATAAGAGGAACAAAGGAACTTGAAAAACTGGTAGACAGCAGAAAGGCAGCAGTTGCGTTTTCATTATATCCTGTTTCATTAGACGATCTTATAAAAATCTCGGATGCGGGAGAAGTTATGCCACCCAAATCAACCTGGTTTGAACCAAAGTTAAGAGATGGATTGCTGATTCATTTAATCTGAGCATTTTGAAGAAGGAAAATTTAATCACTGGTAGTCATCATTAACAAAATTAGAAATTTATCTGCTAACTAAAATTACAGAATAAGGAAAAATAAATGACAAAAAGAATATATAATTTCAGTGCCGGCCCGGCAGTTTTACCTGAAGAAGTTTTAAAAGAAGCTCAGGAGAATTTATTTTCGCTTCCCGGTGCGGGAATGTCAATACTTGAAATCAGCCATAGATCAAAAACATTTGATAAAATAATTGCAGAAGCTAAAGCAGATTTAAAATCTCTCCTCGGTATTAGCAATGATTATGAACTTCTCTTTCTTCAGGGTGGGGCAAGTCTGCAGTTTTCTATGGTTCCATTAAACTTAATGCCTCCTAAAAATAAAGCTGACTATATTGTTACGGGAAGCTGGTCAAAGAAAGCTGTTAAAGAAGCTAAAAGAGTTGGGATTGTAAATATTGCTGCATCAACCGAAGGAGAAAACTTTAAACGAATACCAAAGCAGGAAGAGTTGAAGCTTGACCCTGATGCAGCTTATGTTCACTTTACCTCTAACAATACAATTTATGGAACCGAATGGCATAAAGAACTTGAAGCAGGTAATGTCCCTTTGGTGTGCGATGCTTCTTCAGATATACTCCATAAAAAAATTGATATAAACAAATATGCTTTAATTTATGCCGGTGCTCAGAAAAATATGGGACCTTCGGGAGTAACATTTATAATAATCAGAAAAGATATGGTTGAGAGAAGTTTAGATTCGCTTCACACAATGCTTAATTATAAAACCCACGTAGAAAATAATTCTCTATATAATACTCCTACCACGTTCGGAATTTATATAATTAGTCTTGTTGCAAAATGGATTAAAAAGCTGGGCGGACTTGATGCCATGTATAAAATTAATAAAGAGAAAGCTGATATTCTTTATAAATGTATTGATGACAGCGGCGGTTATTATAAAGGACATGCCGAGAAAGATAGTCGTTCATTAATGAATATTACTTTCAATCTTACAACAGAAGAGCTTGAAAAGAAACTTATATCGGAAGCTACCGCCGCCGGATTTGATGGCTTGAAAGGGCATAGGTCTGTAGGTGGGTTGAGAGCGTCAATCTATAATGCTTTCCCGAAAAAAGGCGTTGAAGATCTTGTATCATTTATGAAAGATTTTCAGAAGAAAAACGGCTAAAGTTTTTTATGCACGCAGAGGCTGTCTCAAAAGCCTTAATTTGTCAACCTGAACTCGTCTCAGGTTCTGAATTTTGTTTAAATCAAATCCAAAGATTCCGAAACAAGTTCGGAATGACAGTTTTGAGACAGCCTCATCTGTTTAATTTGCTTGTTAGGAGGATTTAATGAAGCAACTAATTTTTCTTTTCTTATTCATAGTTATTTTTTATTCCTGCGGAAAAGAAGAACCTGTTAAGATAGAAACGTTCAGTACGGAAGCGTTTGCTTTTAATCTGGGAGATAGCTGGGAAGTTAATGCATCAACAAGAATAAAAGGATTCAGTCAAAAAGAAGAAAAGCAAAAATTCAGTGCAACAATTGCTTATGATATTGATATTATTACCCCGGCAGGCGATACAATAAAATCATTGATAAGCCGAGTTGAAGATAAGACAGACCATGAAAGAATTATAGATATTCCTCTTGAAGCACAATTTAACCTTGATTCAACTTATATTGAGGGAGAGTATAAAGTTATCTTCAATATAAAAGATGCTGCATCAGAACAAACAGCAACATCAACTGCTACTTTCCAATTGATGAAATAATAACCACAAAGCTTTGATTTATTTGTTGTCGGACAAGATTTTTTCTTTAGCGGTTATGTGAAGTTTTTAATATACACGCAATACAAACACAATTAAATTATCAATTCTGATTTTCAAGAGATTTGATCTTCTTAAATAATGTAATAGCTTTTTCATTCGATGGGTTAATTTTTAATAGAGTTTGTAATTCGCCAAATGCTTCCTTGTACTTATTAATCTGAAAATACGATAAAGAAAGATTATAATACAAGTCTTCGATTTCGGCTGGAGACAATTGAGGTGAACTGTAATTATTATTCTTAAGGCAATCACTAAAATATTGAATCGCAACGACTGGTTTTCCAAGGTGCATTTCTGTTAAACCTAATTTATACTTTATGTATTGATTCCCACTAAGAGAAAAAGCTTTCAGATAGGAAGCTTCGGCTTTGGCAAATTGTTTTAGCTCAAAATTCATATCGCCAATTAATTTAATAATATATGGATTATCTTCATCTATTATGAGTATAGCTCTAAATTCTCTTAATGCCGCGCTATAATCATTATTGTTCAAATATATTTTTGCAGCATTTAAATGAGCGGTGCCCCAAGAAATTTGGTGTTTAATAGTGTATTGATATGCAATCTCTTCAATAAAATTATTTGGTTCAAAATTCAAATCACTAATTGTATCTTTGAAAGGAGGTTTACTCCTAAGTTCGGCAATTTTTAATTCTCCAATAATACTATCTAAAGAAGTAACCGCAATCTGCTGCCAAATTAAGCTGTCATTTTCTGTTATGCCTGGGGGCAATCCAACTAAATTATTTCCCTTTATTGCATTAAACCATGTTTTAGAGAGGAGAAAATAACCCTTTATATTAGGATGAACATGATCCATTAATAAATCTGATCCGATAATATCATTAAAAGAATTTTCTTTAAATTCCTTATTTACATCGGCAAGCGGGACTTTAAACGCATCGGCAAGGTTTTTAATTATCAAATTAAATTCAGATGGGGCACGGAATCTTAAACCATCTAAATCCCTGGCAAGTGAAAATTCAGCTTTTGCATCCTTATACTGTCCCAATTTTTTGTAACATTCAGCTAATTTGTAATGCACATTTGCAGGTAATGAATCTATGACAAGTGATTTTTTAAAGTAACTAATAGCATTTTGATACTTACCATCCATTTGTTCTTTAATGCCTGAATCAAAAAGTATTTGTCCTTTCTTTTTCAGCGTATCATTTAAGGTTTCTGAACGCAATGAAACAAATGGGGGTAAATCACCTTCATTTATAACAAGTGTAGAAATAATAATAGGTATTTTATTTTCTTTAGCTGTTTCAATTAATTCAGCATAATTTTCTTTGAAATTTTTTACGGCAGTTTTATAATCACTATCGTTGTATCTAATCGAATGATTTTCGGCCATTTGTTCCATCAGTAATTTATCTTCTTCGGAACTATCTGATTTAAAAAGATCAGAAATTGAATTAATTATCTTCTTTAGAAGAAGAAATGTTTTAAATTGCTGAAGCCAGAGATATGTTTTTATAATCCATCGGTTCCCTCCCCCGACTGAAATAGTTGAACCAACTCCATATACACCATAAAATTCATTTTGCCCCATATAAACAATAAAAAGATCAGGATTATATTTAACCAGTTCCTTTGCAAATTCATTTACAGTAAAACTATTAGTAGCTGCAATAGCTGTATTTATTACTTCGATATTCTTGTCTGGAAGAGCATTATTTAGTCTTTCTTTTAAAAATTCTGTGGGTGTTGCATTATATTCGTATGGAAACCCGGCGGTAGTTGACTCACCAAAACAGAAAATTCTGATTGTGTTTGGCTGCTTGTTTACCTCGAAATAATCGTGTGCCCCTTTTCTGTAATAAAGTCTATCTTCATCAAAATATCTTTTACCAACTAACTGGTTTATTGTATAATAATTTTTATTATTTCTTTCTACTGAAGAGACAATATTTAAATTATTTTCATAACCGGTTAACCTGAGTATTAATTCCAGGGAAACTAAAACTACAATGGGGATTAGAAAAAGAATTATTCTAAAAATATTTTTTTTGGATAACATCAAATGGATTCTTAATAAAAAAATAGCTGTTTATTGAACTCTTCTAAATAAGGATTCCTTATTCATATTCAGATTCTTCAAGCGCAATAAATTCCCTTCAACCCAGTAAGTATCAACCTGTTTATTTTTATTGTTGTCAAAATTGATTGTTATAGTATCACCAATTACCGAATAGTTTCCGGTAGAATAATTCTGCGGGACATAAAAATGCCACAATCCACTATTATAAAAAATTGAGGTTGCCGTATCGCCCGCAGGGTAAACCCACTTCCACTTACCAATAAGCACATTTTCTTTATTATCAGAATTACCATCAAAGCTCTTATCTCTTATCATTATAACAGTATCCTTCCATCCTAAACGATTATAACGTCTGACTATAGTATCTGGCTTGATTTCTAAATAACTGGTATCTATTAAAACTTTTTTAACCGGAGTATCTTTTTCCAAATAACTGATTAATATATTTCCATTTAAAACGTATTTATAATCTGCAATAAGAATATGAATCAAAATAAATTTATTGTTTTCCTTAAATTCTATTTGCGTACCTATTTGGTCATTCACATCAACCGATTCCCATTTCCCAATTAGCTGATTCAATCCCTGAGCATAAATTTGATAATTGTGAAAGTAAATAACACTGATTAAAAGTATTTTAAAACATAACCTCATTATTTTTTACTTACTTGGAATGAATAATTAAGTTAAACGTTCGATGCATTGTTAATTAGATTAAACGAAGATAAAAATGAAATGGCTATACTAAATAACAAATAATTACTAAACAGCTTAATTTAATGTTTAAGATTACTAAATATCCGCGGATAATTAAAATAAAAAAGGTTCCTCCGTTGATACAGAGGAACCTTTTATTTAACTCAATAAAATATCAGAAACCAAATCTAATTGAGAAAACATTGTTCGCATCAAAAAATTTGGCGGGCACATAAGCATAATCCACAGACAAATTAATATCACTAAATTCCTTAGTATTCACTCCTATTCCAAGTGCATAATTCTGGAATATATTTGGGGTATCATCTGTGGACTCGGGTGAAAACAGATATCCGCCTCTTACATAAAGAATTTCTTTAAATGTATATTCGAGCCCTACTTTATAATCATCATAAGTATAATTATTATTTTGAAATGTAGTAGATATTGTTACTTTATTCTCCTCATTAAATTGCTTAACATAAGAGAGCCCAATACCTATCTCTGAGGGCAATTCGGCTGAAGCTGCATCTATATTATAGAACGTTGGCCCTCTTGATGAACCAGGATCATTTGCCTGAGTAAATAAGCCATTACCTGAGAATTTAATTGTTGGACCTAAATTCTTAACAACTATACCCACGCTAAACCCTGTTACATCAAAAAGATTATGATACTCGACTCCGAAATCAAAACTAAATCCGGAAGCATTAACTCTATCAATACTCTCATTAATAATATTAAAATTGGCTCCTATGGAAATTCTATCTGTAAGTCGCTTTGAATAAGTTAAGCCCAATACAAAGTAACTGGGGCTAACTATCTGTCCCGTACCATCCGGCTGGTCCATAGTTGTCACATTAATATCTCCAATATTTAAAGCTCTAAAAGATAATCCTATAGAGCCAAACTCACCCAGCCTTCCGCTTACCGCTGCAAAATTCATACTCATATCTGCAATATATTGACGATATGAAAACATTGCATTTGCATCTGTGGGGCTAAAGTCAAGGCCTGCGGGATTCCAATAAATTGCTTCCAGGCCAGAAACAGTAGCAATTGGTGCACCTACCATCGCCAGATACCTGGCACCGACCGGAATTCTCAATTCCGGAGCTCCAGAAGTACCGGCACGATTTTGACCGCCACCAAAAATCTCTATAGCTGAGAAGCTTAATATCAAAATAATAAATAATAGTCTTTTCAATTGAAACATATTTTCCTCCAGTTAAAATTAAAATTTAGAGGTACAAGACTGAAAGCACCTGTACCTCTTTGAAATATTAATACACTTTCAATATCTGTTGTTCCTGAATTACAGCCAGTTTTAGAATTTTGGTGGCACCTAAATCAGGCATATCTATATAAACCACATATACACCACTTGCGACAGGATATCCCTGATCATTTTGTAAATTCCAGGTATCAAACTGTCCACTGGTAGGGAGATGATTTATTGTTCTAACCAAAACACCACTTAGGTCAAATATTCTGATAACAGCATTAGAAGGTAAATGACTAAAAGTTACATAATGCTCATCCCTGGAATTCTCTCTGTATTGATATCCATAGTAAGGATTTGGGAAAACATTAATTTTCTTAACATCATTTTGAGCTAAGGTTTGACTGGTGGTGACATCCGGAACAGAGAAGGTAAATGAATCCTCAATTGTATTGACTGCATTAGGAACCAGTGTAAACGAGCATTGTTCTGCTAACATACCGCCGGTTCCTCTATCATTTATCCACATAGTCCACATTGCATCCCAAATACCATTCCCTCCATTAAAGCTCCAGAAGTCTATGCTTCCACCAGTGCCATCACCGTACATTGTACCTGTTGGATCATAGTTAGTATTTAGAATCCAGGTATAATTAAACTGTTGATCGCCATCCCTGGGTAATAGAGTATCCGGTGGATCTGTTAAATTATGTAAATCCCACTGAAAGTTTTGATCTCTATCCCTTACAACAACATTTAATTGTCTTGGATTGGCAGGATCGTCAATATCCCAGGCAGTGAAAGGAATATTAAAGAATCCTAAATAAGCAGCTGGAGAGAAAGTTTGATACATAAATGCTTTTTGGATTTGAGTCGTGTCATCAACAAAGTATGGTTCTCCGATATTATAACTCCCATTACCGTTCAAATCTGTGTATGAAGCCATCGGTCGGAAATCCAACCGAACAGTTTTATATTCAGGCGGAGTTATGGAGGTCTCTCCCCAGAAATTAGGTTCAAGGAAAATACCGCCAAAGAATATTTCCCCGCCATGACTTCCACCTGTAAACCAACGGCCACCCGCATAATCCGGATCTGCTGCCAAAGCAACAGGGCTTAAATTTGGTGGATCAGCGCTTTTATAAGTAGCTGATTTACCTGCTATCGGTGGACCGGTTACCTCCACTACTAATCCATCAACAACTGGATAATCGTTGTTTCCGGATTGGTTTTCTTGATTCGAAACTTTAATATTTCCTGTTGTCTCATCATTTAAATACCATGACGTACTTCCACCCACCGTATCAAAGGCTACTTTATATGTATGCCCTGTAAGTCTAGCAGGATCAACTATATAAGCAAATACACTTCCATCGCCTCCACCGGTAGTATGTGCAGCTATAATAGTATCTAAAACTGTTCCGTTGTAACGAACACCCGGCGTTGTTGACTGCGGTACTGCAGTACGAATTACAACTGATGATCGCAAAACGTGAAATGGAAGCAATGGGGATGGATTATAAGCATAAGATACTACTGCAAAATAATATTCCTGTCCATTGCGTAAAGCAGCATTCCTGAAGGGATCAGTATCTACGATTAAAAATTTCTGTAGCCCTCCATCTTTACCATCTGCAGCAAGTACTGGTATTGCTGTGCCATTTGCATCTTTTACAGTATCATATATTGCTGTAACACCATTTACTAAATCGAATGTACCAAGTAAAACACCATCTTCTATACTTGCTGAAGGAGATGGCAGCTGGTACACTTCATAACCTTCAAAGTTATATCCAAGTCCTGAAAAATTTTCAATCGCACTTATATTGGCAGCATTAGATCCCCAGCTGAGAGATACTTTATTATTTAAATTTGAAACTATAACGTCAGGAGGTAGAATGGAAGGCAACTGGAACAGTATATCAAATACTTTTTGAGCAGCATCATCATTTTGTTTCATTGCAGTTATACTGTTTAAGTTAGCACTACCCGTATTAGCGCCTAAACCACCGACCAAAGCTAAAACTACTTGTGCGGTATCGCCAAGATTTAATGTAATCGGACCATTAGTTACCATTGTTCTTCTGTCACCGGGACCATCTACTGAACCATCTAATTTCCCTGTACCGGTTACCGGATCACCAGTTAAAAGATACGTCCCAAAAGGTGTAACATCCGCAACCGAGGTTGGGAACAGTTCTTCAGAAGGATATGGAGGTCTGGGTAATTTCCCACGCATTAAATTATAAAACTGCAATGTCCCGGTATATGTAAAATCCGGATCAGACCAGGTACCACCTGCGGCAAAATAAACAAAAGAGCTCATAGGTTTAGGATTTATATATTTATATCCTTTTCTCCACTGCAGATTAAATATAGCACTATCGCTCGCGTTTCCTGTATAAACCGAAACACCTTGTAAAAAGTCATAACCCGCAGCAGGGGGAGCCAAATTTAGCCCCGCATAAACAGCATCGTCGGGACTTGAATTATAAATATAGCCTAAGTTCAAAGCAGTATCACATCCGGCGAAGTCATCTGTGCTATTTCCGTTATCGGGATCAGCCCATTGAACTATATACATACTATCTATTCTTGAATTAGAAGCTGAGTTAGGGGTTCCTTTATAAATTATATCAACCTTTTTATAAATAACGTTACCTAACGCCCCGGTATATGCATAAGCCCAATATGTTTCCGATACCTCAAGACCTATTGGTGGCGAGCCATAAAGGGAAGCAGAGATATCATCATTATACTTTATAAAAAGAGACTGTGAGGCGCCGGGAATACCGGGAATATCAACTGTGGGATCATAAATCCCATCACCGTTAACATCCTGATAAGGAGCCCCTTCATTTGCTGGCCATTCATTCCAGTCTTTTGCATATTGATCCCTTATGGCCTGAATATCAGCTCCTGTTACTGAACCTAAACTTATATTATTAAAGTCTGCAGCATCCTGAGTCAGGCTTCCGGTTGCATAATCCGGCCTTACTCTGTATAACCTTGTAATAGGGGAACATCCGGTACCATAAGTATTTCCATTTACTCTAACTACCGGGTTTGTACCATCAAATACCTGTCCTCCCCAAACAATACCCTCTGCGAAAATGGCGCCTGCAACAACCCCTTTGGGAAAAGCTCCGTTCCACGAGGATCCAATGACCCAATCATGATAACCTTCTGAACTGACCCAGCAAGTTATATTGTTGATATTAATAAGACTTTGCGAAGGATCCACAGTAGTTTTTTGTATCTGTGATTTTTTCTTGCCATCTCCCTTATAACGCGAGAATGAATTATAAGGTGTTGTTAAGAAAAAAATGATGAATATTAAACTCACATAATTAAATTTTTTCATATTAAATAACCTCCACAATTTTATATTTTTCATGTGGTACCATTAAACTCTCCTTATAATTAATAATTAAGTACAACACCCAGACGAATTTGTCTTGGTGGACCAAATAAATCATAGCCATATACAACATTAGCAGCTTGCCTGTTCTCATAATTTAGGACTCTATACAAATCAGCAAATCTTTCCGTATATCTCGAACCTGCAATTATCTGCTGCCCATCTGGTGAGTCTAAGAACCCATCACTATAAGCATTACCGGTTTTTTCATATACATTAATAACATTTTTCGTATCAAGTACATTTTGAACAGTTAAATAAAAGTTAACGTTCAGATTAGCAATATTAACTGTTTTATCTATGCGAAGATCTAAATTGTAAACCCAGGGAGTTGTTGATGAATTAGGAGTACCAATTGGTCTTCTTCCCCTTGGGTCTTGCGCAGGAATTAAACCACCTGTCCATGCTTGCGACTGTCCTAATCCTGTAAATTGTGCCAAAGTAAAGGGATGACCGCTGTTGAAAGTAAATAAGAAATTTATCCCTAATTGTTGAAGAATTGGACCGCCATCATCCTCACCAAATCTGTAATCAAGAAAAATTGAACCTCTGTGAGCTTGATTATAGGTTAATGGTAATAAAACCGTAGGAACTTCAGCATTAACCTGTACAGATCCTACGCCACTACCAGAGAATGAGTTTGTACCCGATGCATCAGAATATGTATAATTAACCTCTGCTCTTATTCTTTCAATTCTTCTCAGTTTTAAGCTGAATTCAAGACCTTTTGTTGTAGCAAAGTCCTGATTAATGAATGCCTGGTAATTGCTTCTTGCAGCTCCCGGAGATGTAAGTATTGTGGTATATTGAAGCTGTCCTTTAATATCTTTATAAAAAGCAGTCAAATCAAAGGCTGCAAAGTCCGTAATCTGCTGAGAAAATCCTATTTCATATTGAGTTGTTCTAATAGGTTCAGGATTATAAGCAATAGGATTAAAAAATAAGTTGGTTGCTGTTATAATCTGAGCTGCCTGATATACACCTCTGTATGCTACATCCAGACTAGGAGACTGAACAAATTTTCCATACTGTAAGTGAAAAACAGTTCTGTCCGTAACGGGGAATGAAAATCCTAATCTCGGAGAGATATAATTAAATGTAGTCCCTTCCTTTAAGGAAGAATCGGGAATAGTATGCGTTTGATTATTGATTGAAGGCAGCTTTGGATTTGTCCATGCCCAACTATCCATATCAATAAAGTCATATCTGAATCCTGCATTAATTATTAAGTCATTAACTTCAATCCTATCCTCCAAATAACCCGAAGCAAAAACAGGATGTTTTGGATCAAAGGGCTCTGCATCTGTTTCATTTCCCAATACATCAAAACCGTAATTATCATAATCACGATAAAGTGTATTGCCTATAAGCGATTTTAGCGAATCCGGATTCCCTGCTAAATCAGGATTTTGCCTTATAGTTTGTAAAAAGTTGCTGGCATCTGCTTCACCAAAATGACGCACTGTCCACCTTTGAAAAGAACCGCCTAATTTAAGCGCATGTTTATCAACTTGTCCTGTAAATGCAAGGGATCCGCCAATATAACCATTATGGTCCTTAACAAATTGTTGTAAATTGCCTTGCCCGCTGGCAGTATTTCCACCTACTAACACGGTACCTGGCCGATTAAACGGGAATCCATAAAAATCATACCCATTAGGACCCGTTGTATAATTGGCATATTCCCAACCATATTGAGCTGCTGCTAAACTATCACTATAAGCCAGGAAATTATCTCCAAAAACAGGATCATATCTTTTATGTCTTGCATCATAAAAGTTAACATTACCCTCAAGAAACATATTTTGAGAGAATATATAAGTGCCCTTAAGATTTAATAACAGGTTGGAATAATCATCAACCGGCAACCGGGCAGTATTAAACATATCTATAAGGGAAGTTACAAGAGTATTTTCAATGCCTCCTGTTGCACCTCTTGTTCTCTGCCAGGTAAAAGCACCAGCCAATCTTAAAATTACAGGATTATTATCAAATAAGATTGTGCCGTTACCTGTATATCTATTAGACATTATACCAGGAAGGTTTCCTGCATCCCATGTGAGAATTTGATATTCATCTCTACTTCCACCGTAAAAACCTGTATCATAAACTTTTGTAGTATCAAAACGCGCCCCGTCGGAAAAATATGTGGGATTAGAAGAGAAAAATCTGGGATTTATATCCCGGGTAAATTGATTTTCACCAGAAAGAAAAACTTTAAGTTTATCAGATAAAACCGGTCCACTAAGAGTTAAAACATAATCAGAAAATCCATAGGAATGAGTGCCTAAGAATTTATCTCCGGGGTAATTTCCAAAGTTATCTGTTGTGGCTCTTATTGAAAAATGATATTGATTAGAACCCGTCTTAAAGTCACTTGAAATAATACCTGCATTAGCATTCCCATATTCAGCAGTATAACCACCTGCTTGAACAATGATTTCCTGTAAAGCATCTGGAGTAATATCTA
>MHAF01000012.1 GCA_001802865.1 Ignavibacteria bacterium RBG_16_34_14 | reverse complement strand
CAATGATTGGATCAGGTATTTTTATAGTAAGTGCAGATATCGCACGCACTGTCGGTTCAAGTGGTTTGCTTCTTTTAGTTTGGTTTGTGACCGGCGTAATCACTCTTATTGCTGCTTTAAGCTATGGAGAACTTGCTGCAATGATGCCTAAAGCCGGAGGTCAATATGTTTATCTGCGAGAGGCATATAATCCTTTAGTTGGATTTTTATATGGATGGACTCTATTCTTAGTTATTCAAACTGGAACAATTGCGGCTGTTGCAGTTGCATTTGCTAAGTTTACTGCAGTACTTATTCCCTGGTTCGGAACAAATAATATTTTGTTTTCTTTATTGGGACTAAAAGTTTCTGCCGGACAGCTCCTTGCAATCTTAAGTATTATAATTCTTACTTTCATAAATATCGGTGGATTAAAAGAAGGAAAGATAGTTCAGGATCTTTTTACAATTACAAAAATTATCGCTCTGTTTGGATTAATTTTATTAGGATTGTTTATAGGATATAATGCTGAAGCTATAAGTGCAAACTTCTCACAAATCTGGAAAGGCGAATGGCTGCATATTTCAAGTGGAAAAATTGAATGGGTAGAATCTCTTTCAGGATTTTCTATTGTTGTAGCAATTGGTGTTGCTATGGTTGGTTCTTTGTTTTCAAGTGATGCCTGGAACAATATTACTTTTACTGCCGGAGAAGTAAAAAATCCTAAAAGAGATATTCCTCTCAGTCTTTTCTTCGGTACCCTGACAGTCACTATAATTTATATTCTTGCGAACATAGTATATCTTGTTGTATTGCCCTTGCATGGAAGTCCTGATGGAACCGATGTAACATCTTTGGGAATTCAGTTTGCAGCTGAAGACAGAGTTGGTACCGCTGCCGCACAAACTTTTTTTGGTGAACCTGCTGCGATAATAATGGCTGTATTAATTATGATTTCAACATTCGGGTGTAATAACGGATTAATATTAGCGGGAGCTCGTGTTTATTATGCAATGGCTAAAAATAATTTGTTCTTTAAAACAACAGGAACTCTAAATAAAAATTCTGTTCCTGCTAAAGCTCTTGTATTCCAGGCAGTGTGGGCAAGTATTTTATGTCTATCAGGGACTTATGGACAATTACTGGATTATGTGATCTTTGCGGTTTTGATTTTCTATATCCTTACAATTGCCGGTATTTTTATTCTTAGAAAAAAAAGACCTGATGCAGAAAGGCCATATAAAGCGTTTGGTTACCCATTCCTTCCAATGTTATATATAATCTTAGCTGTTACAATTTCTATTATCCTTTTAATTTATAAACCGCAGTTTACCTGGCCGGGATTAACAATTGTTCTCCTGGGAGTTCCTGTTTATTTTATCTGGAAGAAGAAACAAGAATCTGAATGAAAATCTTTATTTTTATAAGCAAGAAAATTATCATTTTAAATGCCCGAAAAAGAATTTTACAACCAGGTTATTTCCTTTGCTAAAACCCATTATGAAAATTTTCCTGTAATCTCTTTTCTCTTACCTAAAAAGTTCCAAAAACATATTGCGGTTATCTACTGGTTTGCAAGAACTGCAGATGATATTGCTGATGAAGGAAATCTTTCTGAGGAAAAAAAATTGAAACAACTTGATGAATTTGAAAATAATTTTACCCGTGCACTAAATGGCAACCCGCAAAATGATTTTGAATCTGCTTTAGTTCATACAATTAAAGAAAAAAATCTTACACGTCCTCTCTTTTATGATCTGCTTAAAGCTTTCAAACAGGATGTTGTAAAAAAACGGTATGAAAATTTTAATGAAGTTCTTGATTACTGCAGACATTCTGCAAATCCCGTCGGCAGACTTATACTTGAACTTTATGATATAAGGAATGAGCAAGCTTTTAAGTTTTCAGATAAAATCTGCACAGCTCTCCAGTTAACCAATTTTTATCAGGATTTATTGATGGATTTCCAAAAAGGGAGAATTTACATTCCTATAGATGAGATTCAGAAATATGGTGTAAATGAAAAATCATTTGAGTTAAAAGAAAATAGTCTTAATTTGCAGAAACTTTTAAGGCATAATATTAGACGAACTGAACAACTGTTTAATGAAGGAAGAGGATTGTTAACGCACTTAAAAGGAAGACTGAAATTTGAAATTGCCTGGACAATTCTCAGCGGTGAAGCAATCTTGAAAAAAATAAAAAAGATTAATTACAATACAATAAACATCAGGCCAAAACTTAATAAAGCAGATCATCTGGTCTTAACGATTAAAGCATTGTTTATATGATAGACGCAGCAAAAGATATAGCAAAAACAAGCAAGAGTAGTTTTTATTATGCATTCAATCTTCTCCCGGAGGAGAAGCGCGATGCAATGAATACAGTTTATGCTTTCTGCCGTAAGACCGATGACATTATTGATGAAGGAAATGAACCTGATGAATTAAAATATGAGAAGCTCCACAAGTGGCGCATTGAACTTGAGAATGCTTTTAACGGTCATTCCGATTATACACTTCTCAATAAGCTTGGAAGAACAATTCATAAGTTTAACATTCCTTACGAACCATTCTTTGAGCTTCTTAAAGGAATGGAGATGGATCTGCAAAATAACAGGTATCTTACTTTTGAAGAACTGAAACTTTACTGTTACAGAGTTGCTTCAACTGTTGGGTTAATGTGTATAGAAATTTTTGGCTACAAGCATAAATCTGCAAAGGAGTTTGCAATTAATCTGGGGATTGCATTACAGCTTACAAATATTCTTCGCGATATTAAGAAAGATTCGTTGAAAGGAAGAATTTATCTCCCGCAAGAAGATCTAAAAAAGTTTTCTTACAATGAAGAAGATATCTTTAAGCAAAATTACGATGAAAGGTTTGTCAGCTTGATGAAGTATGAAGTTGAAAGAGCAGAAAAATTCTTTGAGAATGCAACTGAGAATCTTAATCTTGATGATAAAAAAGCAATGTTTGCTGCAAGAGCTATGCAGCATATTTATAAACGGCTTCTTGAAAAAATTATTGAAGCTGAATACAACATTTACAAAAAGAATATTAAAGTAAGCTATTTCGAAAAAGTCGGCATTTCACTTGGGGTTTGGGCAAAGTACCGTTTAGTTTATTAATGAAGAAAGTCATAGTTATTGGCGGAGGATTTGCCGGTCTTTCCTCAGCAGCTTTCCTTGCAAATTCAGGATACAAAGTTGAATTGATTGAAGCCTCACCAAAACTTGGCGGAAGGACCTATTCTTTTAAGGATGATGAAACCGGCCCTGTCATAGATAACGGGCAGCATATTTTAATGGGATGCTACAAAGAAACTCTGAGGTTTTTAACATTAATTGGCGCTGAAAAAAACTTTCACTTCCAGGAAAGGCTTAAAGTAAATTTCTTAAATGAAAAAGGAAAACTTTTCAGACTTGAAGCTACACAACTTTTTTATCCGCTTAATCTTTTCTTTGGTTTATTGAATTTCGAAGCACTCAGTTTTATTGATCGCCTGAGACTCCTTAAATTTTTCTTCAAGCTTTATTTCTATTCTGATGAAGAATTAAAAAGATTAACTGTTTACCAATGGCTTTTGATTGAAGGACAGAATGAGGAGATAAGAAAAGCTTTCTGGGATTTTCTTGCAATTGGTGCATTGAATACGAACACTAAAAAAGCTTCTGCTAAAGTTTTTGCAGATATCCTTAAAGAAATTTTTTTTAAGGGAAATGAAGCTGCAACAATTGTACTTCCTGCAAAAGGATTAACTGAATCTTACTGTAATGATGCACAAAGCTTTATTGAAAAGAAGAGTGGAACAATAAATCTTTCAGAGCCGGTTCTTGATTTTGAAATTGAAGATACCAAAGTAACCAAAGTAATTACTTCCAAAAGAGCGATATCTGATTTTGATTATGTAATTAGTTCTGTTCCCTGGTTTGCGTTGGAGAAGTTTTACAAAGATGAAGATATAAATTTAAACTTTGAACATTCATCAATTCTTACTTTTCATATCTGGCTGAAAGAAAATACAAAGAGTCATTCCGTCCCGACTTTGTCGGGATCGGGATCTCCTTTGTCGAAAAAGATGCTGAAACAAGTTCAGCATGACAAATTGCAAGAAGATTTTTATGGTTTAATCAGTTCACCCATTCACTGGATATTCAATCATAATGATCATATCACACTTGTTACAAGCGATGCGAATGACCTGATTGATAAAACAAAAGAAGAGCTTTTTGAAATGGCAGCAGTAGAATTAAAAAAATATGCTGGAATAGAAAAGGAAGAAATTAAATCTTACAAAGTTATAAAAGAAAAACGTGCTACGTTTGTCCCGGATAATAAAACTATTGATAAAAGACCAAACACAAAAACAAAAATTAAAAATCTTTTCCTTGCCGGGGATTGGGTAAACACAGGGCTTCCATCAACAATTGAGAGCGCAGTTAAGAGTGGAAGAATGGCAGTAAAAGAAATTGATATTCTATAATTCTATTTTCAATCTCTTTCTGATCAATTATTTAATAATCATTAGCTTTTTTGTCTGTGTAAATCCTTCAGAACATAAACTGTAAAAATAAATTCCGCTAGAAAGATTCTTTGCATTAAATGTTTTTGTGTACAAACCGGCTCTCATCTCCTCATCAAGAAGAGTTGCAACTTCTCTACCAAGCAAATCAAAAACTTTTAATGTTACAAAAGCATGCTGCGGTAAGCTGAACTGAATTGTTGTGGATGGATTAAATGGATTAGGATAATTTTGCGAAAGCGTAAATTCTTCAGGAAATGCTTCTTCATTTTCTACTCTTGTTATTCCGCTCCCGATTTCATATACTTTATAATCCCATGCAGGCAAAGTTACTTCTGCATTCTCAAAAAAGTAAACCGAATCATTTGTAAATGAATCTCTATAATATCCAGTGTAAAGATTGCCCTGTAGAATAAATGTTCTTTCATCATCTGTGCAATTAAAAATTTCAAATACTCTGTGGTTATCTTTTTCTCTTATGAAAGCATAAATGGAAGGATTATCAGTTGTTAAGACACGCTGGGATTGTCCACCAGCATTTCCATTCCAAAGTGCCTTATTCTCTCTTTTCAAATGGAATAATGTTCTGTAAATTGAAGCGAGTGGATCAGCTTGCCATACTATTTCATCCTTATCAAAAAATGCAAGCCGGTGGTTTAATCCAGCTTCTTGTCCGCTGTAAATTAATGGCATACTTCTAAAAGTAGAAATGAGTACTGCAAAGTTTTCTGCAGCTTCACCGAACAATTCATACACAGTACCATGCCACGAGTTTTCATCATGATTGGAAGTAAAATACATTCTGTAATGAGGTGCCGGGTAATTATTATTTTCCTGTGTTGAATAGCTGCTTACATGGTTTGCACCATTTATTCCATTAGCAATATTTGGTAAAATCCCGGTTCCAAATGCTAAAAGTCCCCATCCATAACTCATATCAAAACCTGCAGTTTGGTATTCTGTACCATCATCCTCTGCAAGCATAAAGATTCCCGGTTTAATATTTTTTAGTTCAGTTATAGCAGTTGTCCAAAAATCAAGCGGCATAAAACTTACAGCATCACAACGGAAGCCATCAACATCAGCTTCATTGATCCAGTACTTCATAGCATCTATCATATAATCTCTTAATCCTTGTTTACTATGATCCAATTGAATAACATCAGACCAAATTGTTCCCGGAGGAGGAACAAAGTTGCCATTACCATCTTTAACATACCATTCCGGATGAGTAATGGTTAAAGAATTATCCCATGAGGTATGATTTCCTACCCAATCCATTAAGACGTACATTCCTTTTGTGTGAATCGAATCTACAAGAGATTTAAAATCTTCAAGTGTTCCAAATTCAGGATTAACTCCATAGTAATCCTTTACAGAATAATAACTACCCAGACTGCCGATTCGATTCTGCACTCCAATCGGATGAATCGGCATAAACCAGAGGATTCCCGCTCCCAGATCTTTTAATCTTTCCAGGTGTGTTCCAAATTCTGCAAATGTTCCTGAATTTGTATACTGCCTTACATTTACTTCATAGATGGAAAGATTATAACTCCAGCTTTGATGATCTTGTGCGTAAAGTTTTATAGTTATTATAATTATTAATAAAGCGGATCTTAAAATTTTCATTGGCACCTTTTATCTTTTCGTTAAAATTACAATTCTTCGCTTAAAAGAAAAGCCATTACTGCAATTGCCGCTGCACCAAGTTCCATTTCCCTTGGATGGACCTCTTCAAAAACATCATTGGCAGAATGGTGAAGATCAAAATATCTCTGATCATCAGGAACAAAACCGATTAAAGCTTGTGTATTTTTTATTTGAGAAATATCAACTCCGCTTCCACCTGCTTTTATCCATTCGATTCCTGCATACTCAAGTATAGGAAGCCAGTTTTGCAGTTTAATCAGAGTTAACGAATCTGATGTAACAGCAAAACCTACAGGAGTAAAAACACCACGATCTGATTCAATTGCCGCGATATGTTTTTCTCTTGTTGTATCTGCATAATTACCATATTCAATTCCTCCTTTTACACCATTCTCTTCATTGATATAAAAAATACACCTGATTGTCCTTTTAGGTTTTATTGAAAGTCTTTTGAAAAGATCAAGAACTTCAAAAGCTTGAATGCATCCACCACCATCATCGTGAGCTCCGCATCCGGCATCCCAGCTATCAAAATGTCCGGCCACAACTATAATTTCATCAGATTTTTCAGTTCCTTTGTAATCGGCTATAACATTGTAGGAAAGAATATCAGGCAGAGTTTTGCAGTTAAGTTTCATTTTCAATTTTAAGATAGAATCTTTTTTTAATGCGTCGCTTAAAAAATCAGCATCAAGAAAACCTAGAGAAGCCGCAGGAATTTCAGGAAGTGAATCAACATAATTATTCATTGAACCTGTATGAGGAACATTATCATGCTTTGTTGTGACAGATCTGATTAAAACTCCAACAGCACCAAACTTTGCAGCTTCAATTGCACCCTGGCTTCGCTGATTCACGGCATCACCGTATCCCTGAAAAGTATTAACGGTACCCATATCATGCGGTCTGCTGAAAAAAACTATTTTACCTTTAACTTCCTTTTGTCTCTCTTTAAGTTCATCAAAATTCTTAACTTCAATTACTTCTGCTGTAATTTCTTTTTCACCCGTTCCAATGCTTCTGCCAAGTGCAAGTATTTCTAATTCTCTTCCTTCAAAAAATTCTGATTC
>MHAF01000011.1 GCA_001802865.1 Ignavibacteria bacterium RBG_16_34_14 | reverse complement strand
TTTCTTTTGACGTAATTTTTAATAGTAATGATTAATAAACTGAAAATATTCCTAAAGACTTTTCCTCTTGAGGGATATATCTGGATAGCTGCATTACTAATTCTTGCAATTACAAATATGGAATCATCACATTTTACTTTATGTCCCTTTAACAATCTTGGAATTGATTTTTGTCCAGGCTGCGGTTTGGGAAGATCAATACATCATTTAATCCGTTTTGATTTTACAGGATCATTTAATGCTCATCCGCTTGGTGGTGTTGCTTTACTTGTTCTGTTATATAGAATATTTCTTCTTGCAAAAAACAGTATGCAGCAATTCAAAACAAAACTATCTTATTAAGGGAGGTTATTATGCTAAATCTTTTACAACTTTTACCTAATGCAGAGAATGAGGAATTAATATATATACAAGGACTAACCAAAGATATGAACGATGAAAAGATTAGACAGTTCGTTTTAATTTATAACTCAAGAAGAAAAGATCCTCAGACTATTCTCTTACTAACCCTTGTAGGTTTTTTAGGTGTTGCCGGAATCCAAAGGTTTATAATTGATCAGATTGGGATGGGATTGCTTTATGTGTTTACCGGAGGTTTGTGTTTAATAGGAACTATAATAGATATAGTAAATTATAAAAGCCTTGCTTTTGAATTTAATCAGAAAGTAGCCCGCCAGGTTGCCGGGATGGTTGCTGCCGGTTAAAAAATTATTTCAGTTAAGTCATAATTATAGAGATAAAGCTGATTCTCATACGAGTCAGCTTTTTTAATTTATGTGATACATGTTGCAGTCAATAATCTCGAAGGTTAAAGCAGCTATTTCCTTTTTACCAATTCCATATTTTAATAACAACTCACCCTCAAGCTTATTGGAAAATAATAAACCAGACACAGACAAATTTTTAGTTTTAATTTGACTGAAGAATACTCAATCATTTGGTGAATTTTTAAATTTCTATCACTATTAGGATTGTAAATTTGTTTGAACTGTACTTGACTTAATGTTTAAGTACACTTAAATTTATTCACCAAATTTACTTAAACTATGCAGAATATATCAAAAGAAGATTATTTAAGTGCTATTTATAAGCATCGGGAAACTGATGGAACAATAAAAGCTAATCAGATTGCAGAAAATCTTTATGTATCTAATGCAGCTGTAACCGATATGTTAAAGAAACTTGCGAAAGATGGTTATGTAGATTATAAACGTTATCAGGGCATTAAACTCACAATTAATGGTGAAGAATATGCCAAAAACATGGTTAGAAGACATAGAATTTGGGAAGTTTTTCTCCACCAGATCGTAGGAATACCATGGGATAAAGTTCATGAAGAAGCGCATAATCTTGAACATAGTGCTTCAGACGAATTGATTAACAGAATGGAAGAGATGCTCGATTTTCCTGCTTTTGATCCTCATGGAGATCCCATACCATCTAAGGAAGGAGTTCTTCCTGAACAGAAAAAAAGCAAACCACTTAGTTTGTTAAAAGCAAATGAAAAAGGGAAGGTCTCGAGGGTAAATGATTATGATAACAACTTTTTGAATTATATATCTAAGATAGGTGTCGAGCTTGGTAAGGAAATACAAGTGAAAGAAATATTAGAATTTGATCATTCAATGCTGGTTGCAATTAATGAAAAAGAAATAAATATAAGCAATACACTTGCGGCGAACATTTTTGTTGAAGGTAAGAATGATTAAAAAATTTAAACCTGCCCCTCAATAGGTATTGAAAGATTAAGAAATGATTGATCCATTATTTGCTTTGTTAATTGCTTTTGCATTTAGCGGAATACTTGCTGTTCTATTCTGGCCTGCTAAAGGAATTTATGCAACCTATAAAAAAGCAAAGAGAAATACTTCACGAGTATTAATTGAAGATGCATTAAAACATCTTTATGATTATGAAGAAAGAACAGTAAAGCCTACTCTGAGGAGTATAGCAGGACACTTATCTGTTAGCAGTGATGATACTATCCAGCTTGTTGAGAAACTTCAATCTATGGGATTGGTCGAATCTAATGAAGATGGGATTCAGCTTACACCCAAAGGCCGTTCTTATGCTTTAAGGATAATTAGAATTCATCGCTTGTGGGAAAGATATCTTGCAGACGAAACAAGTGTCAAGGAATCTGAATGGCATCTTGAAGCTGAAGAAAAAGAGCATAACATTTCGACTGAAGAAGCTGAAACTCTTGCAGCACAAATGGGTAATCCTGTTTTTGATCCTCACGGAGATCCAATTCCAACAAAAGAGGGTGAAATTCCAAAAAGAAAAGGTATGCCGCTTACAATATTAAAAAATGGTGAGTTTGGGAGAATCATTCATATTGAGGATGAACCTCATGCAATTTACATACAGCTTATCGCTCAAGGACTATATCCCGGTATGCAGGTAAAAATTATTAATGCAGAGAAAAACAGAATTAGGTTTGAAGTAAACGGTGAAGAATGTGTTCTTGCTCCTTTATTTGCAGCTAATGTTAATGTTACCCCCATTCAGAAGCAGGATGAGATAACAAGTGATTTTAAATCTTTAAGCTCATTAAGAAAAGGTGAGAAAGCAGTTGTAGTTGGAATTTCAAAAGCCTGCCGTGGTCCTCAAAGAAGAAGATTAATGGATCTCGGTGTTGTCCCGGGCACTTTAGTCATTGCTGAACTTGAAAGTATCGGCAGAGATCCTGTTGCTTATAATATTAAAGGTGCAACTATTGCAATTAGAAAAAAGAATGCGGATCAGATCTACATTAAAGAATTTTCTCAGGAGAAATTGAACTGATGATTGATCAAAATAAATGTGAAACTTGTCCTGTTCATAATACAGGAAATCTGAAGAGACTCGGCATTAATATGGATAAATTTGATTTTGTTGTTGCTCTTTCAGGAAATCCAAATACAGGAAAAAGTACTGTATTCAATAACCTTACAGGATTAAAACAACATACAGGCAACTGGCCGGGTAAAACCGTTACTCGTGCCGAAGGCGGATTTGAATTCAATAAAAACAGGTATAAGCTGATTGATCTTCCCGGAACATATTCTCTTCTTTCAACAAGCACAGATGAAGAGATTGCCAGGGATTTTATTCTGTTTGGTCAGCCGGATGTAACTGTTGTTGTTGTTGATGCAACAAGACTTGAAAGAAATTTAAATCTTGTTCTTCAGGTATTGGAAATAACAGATCGTGCAATTATATGTCTTAATCTTATAGATGAAGCAAAAAGAAGAGAGATAGAAATTGATGACCGCGCACTTGCAAGAGATCTTGGAATTCCTGTAATTCCAACGCAAGCAAGACAAGGTATAGGAATTCCGGAATTATTAAAATCTATTGAGGATGTTGTAACCGGGAAATTCATCTGCAAACCTTACAGGATAGCTGGTTCTTCAAAAGGATTAACTAAAGCTGTTGAAAATCTAACTGAAAAAGTAAAAAATCAGTTTCCGGGTTTGCCAAATGCAAGGTGGGTTGCTCTTCGGCTTCTTGAAGGTGATCAGAAAATAATTGATGCAATCCGGTCAGGTGAAATATCCGGAATTGTAAAAAGAAATAGTGTTGAAGAAAATATAGTAGCCGTATAACTTTAGTCATTCCGTCCCGACCTTGTCGGGATCGGAATCTTCCTAAAGTATTTTTTAAGATGCTGAAACAAGTTCAGCATGACATAAGAAATGAGAAATTAATATGACTGCCATACAAACTAACGAAAGAGAAAAGCTGATTGCCTCTGCAAATACATTGCGGTGGGAGATCGGTGAAAATATTCATGATTCAATTATAGAAACAATCTATACCGAGGCTGCAAAAATTGCTAATAAAGCTGTCAGGGTAAAAGAGCAGAAGAAAAAATATAGTTACGACCAGGCAATTGACAGGATTGTGACAAGCAAATGGCTTGGCTTTCCTATTATGTTTTTTCTGCTTGCGGTTGTTTTCTGGGTAACAATTGAAGGGGCTAATGTCCCATCCGGTTTAATTGCAAGTTTATTAGTTGATACGCTTCACCCGATTCTTAAAAATTTTATTGCTTCGGTTGGAATTCCAAACTGGATAAATGGGGTGATGATTGATGGAGCTTATCTTGCGATGGCATGGGTAATAAGTGTAATGCTTCCGCCAATGGCAATATTCTTCCCGTTATTCACTTTGCTTGAAGACTTTGGTTACCTGCCTCGTGTTGCATTCAATATGGATAATCTTTACAGAAAAGTAGGTGCACATGGCAAACAGGCACTAACTATGACGATGGGATTTGGCTGTAATGCAGCAGGAATTATTGCAACAAGAATTATTGACAGCCCGCGTGAAAGAATAATTGCAATCATTACAAATAATTTTTCTTTATGTAATGGAAGATGGCCAACCCAGATTCTTATTGCAACAATATTCATTGGTGGTGCTGTACCTGCTTACTTTGCAGGATTGGTTTCAGCAGCAGCTGTTGTGGGCATTGCTTTACTTGGAATTATTTTTAGTCTGGTTGTATCATGGGGATTATCAAAAACAATATTAAAAGGTGAAGCTTCTGCATTCAGTCTTGAGCTTCCGCCATACCGCCCACCGAGAATTTTACGGACTCTTTATACTTCTTTGATTGACAGAACAATTTTTGTTTTGTGGCGTGCTGTTGTTTTTGCGATACCTGCCGGAATAGTAATCTGGCTGGTTGCTAATATTACAATTGGCGAAACAAGCATTGCAGAACATTTTACTAATTGGACTGATCCCTTTGCTTTAATTGTAGGATTGAATGGAGTAATTTTTCTTGCATATATAATTGCAATTCCAGCAAATGAAATTGTGGTTCCAACCGTCCTGATGTTAACAGTACTTGTTGCAGGAATTGCCGGTGTTGGCTCCGGCAGCGGAGTAATGTTTGAGCTTGATTCAGTTGCAGATACTTCTGCCATTTTACATGCTGGCGGATGGACTGTCCTTACAGGTATTAATCTGATGTTGTTCAGCTTACTTCACAATCCCTGCTCAACTACTATCTATACTATCTACAAAGAAACTAAAAGTGTAAAGTGGACGGTTATTTCTACGATACTCCCTGTTATAATGGGTTTTGCAGTTTGCTTTTTTGTTGCACAGGTATGGAGGTTGATTGCAGGTTCCTAAGATACTCTTCTCATTTATTATTTTTATTCCTCGATGTTATACACAGGAACTTGTAACAGACAGACCTGACCAGACTGAATCTGCAGTTACAGTTCCGCTTCATTCATTACAGATTGAAACCGGTTTTGCTTATGAAAGTTTTAATGAAAATAATATCTATGTTGAAAATTATAATATCGCCGGAACATTATTCAGATATGGTTTAGAAAATAATGTTGAATTTCGTTTTGGTGCCGGTTATTTAATATACAAAGGTGAAGAAACAACTGTTGATTTTGATGATTTGCTTGTAGGATTAAAAATTAATTTTCTTAAGGAAGATTCAGCGCCAATAGATTTGGGATTAATGGCTCATGTTGTAGTACCTGTTTTTCCTATTTTTAATTTTCAATTGATTGAACCAGAGTTAATTTTTGCTGCATCAAGATCGCTCTCAGATAAATTCTCCATCTCAGCTAATTTTGGTGGTTCTTGGGATAGTCAATGGACAGAAGTGGCATATCTATACACAACCGTACTTGGTTATTCTTTTACAGAAAAGTTAGGCAGTTTTATTGAAGTCTATGGAAATCTATCATCATCATTTTCTCCTGTACATAATTATGATGCTGGTTTAATGTATCTTCTTAGTAATAACCTGCAGCTTGATATTTCTGGGGGCAGAAGATTTTCAGAAGATGATTCCTTTTGGTTTATCAGTACAGGAGTTTCATTAAAAATTAATAATTTTTGAGTTCTGATTGGAGTGTCATGCTGAACTTTTTTCAGCATCTCTTCCGATAGCTGAGATTTTAATCCCGACAAGGTTGGGACGGAATGACACTTACTCCCCTGATTTTTTTATTACTTTCCTTTTAAATAACTTTTCCTTCAATTAATCTAATCATTTTTTAAAATGGCTAAAGAAAACTTTAGAGCTTACTTGGCTTGGATAGCTGTATGTATTATCTGGGGTACTACATATCTTGCTATAAGAGTTGGTGTTGCAGATCTTCCACCAATGCTGTTTGCTGGTTTGAGATGGATAATTGCAGGAACCATTTTCATTTTATACCTGAGAATTAAAGGGGTAAATCTTCCTTCTAAGAAAGATTTTATTCCCCTGGCTATAGTAGGGATTTCATTACTCGGTTTTGGGAATGGTCTTGTTGTTGTCGGTGAGCAATGGATGAACAGCGGTCTTACAGCGCTTTTAATTACAACCGTTCCTTTCTGGATGGTTGGTTTAGAAACATTATTGCCACAAGGAAAAAAAATTAATCTTCTAATATTAACAGGAATGATAGCAGGGCTTGCTGGAGTCTCACTAATTTTTGGAAGCCACTGGGAAGAACTGCTTGATCCATCTTATTTAAAAGGTATTCTCGCTATACTGGGAGCTGTTGTCGCCTGGTCAGCAGGGTCGGTTTATTCAAAATATAAAAAGATTGGTTTAAATCCTCTTATGGGTGCTGCCGTTCAAATGCTTATGGCTGGTCTCGCTCTTACTACTCTTGGAATTATACTTGGAGAAACATCAAGAGTTAATTTTACTCAGGATGGATTACTTGCATTTGCTTATCTTACTTTAGTTGGTTCTATTTTCGGGTATGGTTCTTACATTTATTCAATCGCTCATTTGCCTTTGTCATTGGTATCAACTTATGCTTATATAAATCCTGTTATCGCTTTATTCCTTGGCTGGTTGATACTTGATGAAAGACTCGATTTTGTAATACTGATAGCAGCGGTAATAATTATTATGGGAGTTCTTCTGGTAAAGCAGGGGTCAAGGAAACAGAGTATTCCTTAGGAACAAGACAATAAAATAAGCAAGTATCTTTATCATTTTAGTTATAATCTTTATTTTCAGATTACCTATTAAATTAAAATTCATAAAAGATGTATAAAGTAATATCATTTTATAAATATGTTGATATTGAAAACCCGGAATCCTTTGCAAAAGAACATCTGGACTGGTGTGTAAAGCAAGGTTTAAAAGGAAAGGTTTATTTAGCTAAAGAAGGAATCAGTGGATCAATATTCGGTAATAAAGAAAAAACGGATCTCTATAAATCCAAATTAAAAAGCTATAAGATTTTTGAAGATATTTTGTTTAAAGAAACCGATACGAACCAGATTGCATTTCCTAAAATGCATGTAAGAGTTAAAGATGAAATAGTCAATTCGGGATTGGAAAACGTTGATCCCCAAAATGGAGGCAAAAGACTTTCACCCGAAGAATTGTTAAAGTTTTATAATGAAGAAAAAGATTTTATTATTGTAGATTCACGCAACTGGTATGAAAGTAAAATCGGAAAATTTAAAAATGCTATTGCTCCAAACATTACTCACTTCAGGGAATGGCCTAAAGTTGTTGAATCATTAAAAGATTATAAAGAGAAAACCATTGTTACCTACTGTACAGGCGGAATAAGATGTGAAAAAGCATCTGCTTACATGATTAAAGAAGGGTTCAAAGATGTTTACAAGCTCGATGGAGGGATAATAAATTTCATCAATAAATATCCCCATACTTACTGGCAGGGAAGCATGTTTGTATTTGATGATCGCAAAATTCTTGATCCAAACACAAAAGAAGAATTAAAATATATTGCCCAATGTGAATTCTGTGGAAAACCCACTTCATACTACATTAACTGCCACAACATTGATTGCGATAAAATTATAATCATCTGCCACGAATGCAAGGTTGATAATGACTACTGCTGCAGCGATGAATGCAGAAGAACAGAGAATAAACGAGACAAATACTATGGATAAGTTTGCAGTCTTCGGTCCACAGTTGGCAGTCAGAAGTTAACTTAATCATATTTGTCTGGATTTTCGATCATATGATTTAAAAGTTTTCCAATTTCTTCAGATCTTTCTAAATGCGATTTATAAATTTCTTTGTTTATATATTTACAGCTCAAAGAAAAATCCAGCCATACTTGCGTTTCACTGTTTTCCATATCGGCATCTGAAATTTTAGAAACAAAATGTGCTGGATATTGACGTTTTCGATAACTTTTAGCAATTTGCAGAACAAACAGATCTGGATGAATTTCTAATTTGAGAAGTTAACTCGTATTTTTCTTCATAAGGAAAGTTCTTTGTCAAATTGAATATATCCATTGCTAGCTTAAAAGCTTTTTGATATACAATTAAATCTCTAAAACTTCCCATTGCTGTTACTTAAGTTAATTTGCCAATTGCAGACTGCCAACTGAAGACTGCCTACTGCCCCTTCCACTCCGCCAGCATCTTCTTCATATTATCAAAATCAAAAGGTGCGTCTTCCATTTTAGATCCGTAATCAATTGCTTTTTCCATTGTAGCAACAGCTTCTTCTGTCTTATCCATCTTTGCAAGATACTGAGCTTTGATTCGTGTATTCCAGTAATTTTCATTAATTAAAATTGAAGCCTGAACCCATTTATATCCTTCCTCAAGATTAACATTATTCTGCAGGCAATAATTTGCGGCATTATTTAGCTGTCCCCAATTGAATCCGGATCTTGCACTTTGAAGAACAAGGTCCTGTGTATTAACTTCAACATTGAAAGAAACTTTTAATTTCTCCCAGATAAGATTTACTTTTGCAAAATTCTCTGTCATATCTGTTATTGCAAACATCATTCTTTCTGTAAATGCAGCTTCTTCCGGTTTTACTTTTAATCTTAAAGCGTCTTTTGTTTCATCATAAGCAGCAGGATCATCAACTTTAGTATCTTTACTTAAAATAATTTGCCATTCTTTTTCTCCGGGGATTATATGAATACCATATGTTCCGGCAGGCAGTTCATTCCCATTTACTTTAACAGGATCGGTAAATGTAATGCTAGTTACTTCATTAGCCCCTGTTCTCCATATTTGTCCATAAGGAACAAGTTCTCCCCAGATTTTTCTTCCATTAACTCTGGGCGAACTATAATCAACAGTTATTTTTGTAATCCCAACATATTGGGAAACAGTTGCATCAGGACTTGGACGAGGCGTTCTGAAATCCTGGGCAAATGTTAACGAATAAAAAGTAAAAATGGCAATTGTTAAAAAGAAATATTTACGCATAAATCTCCTTTCGCTTGTTTGCAGGCGATGTTAGTTTTTTATTGAATGGCTTAAAAATTGTTTTCAAATTAGCTAATGTTAGTTATTAATTCAATTTGAAATGATAAAAAATAATCCTCTTCAGTTAGATAAAGCCGTATCATACAGCAAGGTTGATGAAATCAAAAGATGGATTCCTTCGGTTATTATGCTTCCCGTTATGTTATGGCTTGTGCTTAATAGAGGAAACTATAGTTGGATTGACAATGCTGATCTTGTAATTCATGAAGCAGGACATTTCTTTTTTATGTTCTTTGGAAAATTTATCTACACGGCAGGCGGTTCTTTGATGCAGATAATTCTTCCTTCCCTTATTACCTGGTATTTTTTCAGGAATGAATACAGAACCGGTATGCAGTTCTCGCTTCTCTGGCTGGGGCAAAACTTTATTAACATAAGTGTTTATGCAGCGGATGCACGGGCACAAATGCTTCCGTTGCTTGGCGGCAGTAAAGTTTATCACGACTGGCATTATCTTCTTGGTGAACTTAACTTCCTTCAACTTGATTCTGAAGTTGGATATTTCTTTTTCGGAATTGCAATCATAATCTTTATTTTTACCCTTTTATTACCTCTTATAATTCACGACTAATTGTTAATTTAGCTGCTGAAAAAATTTTTTTAGTATGATGAAAAAAACATTTTTGGTTGTATTACTATATGCAAACATTGTGTTACCTCAAGATAATCCTGTTAAAACATATTATTCAAATGGTAATGTTGAGTCTGAGATTAGCTATAATGATTCTATAAGGGAAGGCGAAGCAAAATTTTATTATGAGAATGGAGTTTTGAAAGAGGAGAGGCTTTATGTCAACGGCAGGGTCGTAGGGTTGGTGAAAACTTATCATCCGAACGGGAAGATGAAAGAATTAATTAATATAGAAGATGGAAAGAGGGAAGGTCCCACTTCAGTTTTTGATGAAGAAGGAAATTATATAAAGGATATTTATTTTGAAATGGGAATTCAGGTCGTTGAAAAGAAAAATATTTATATAATTGAAGAACCTGAAAAAGAAATTGTACAAAACAGAAATTCGAAAAAACCAAAAGAAGAAAACTATGAATTCCCTCCTATGGAAGAAGAAAAAATTGTTGAGGATAATTCGAAGATACAGGATACCGTTGAAGTAATGCCCGAACCTGTTGGTGGTTTTGATGCAATAAAAAAGAAACTGATTTATCCGGCTAAAGCTAAAGAGGATGGCATTGAAGGAATTGTTGAAATAGAAATAATTGTTGATGAATTCGGAGAAGTTCAGAAAGCTGATGTTATAAAAGGAATAAGGCCCGATTGTGACGAATCGGCTCGTATTGCAGTCTATTACACGAAATTTAAACCCGGGTTACAGAGAGGTAAACCGGTAAAAGTTCAGTTTATCGTCCCGGTGGAATTTAAAATTTTTGAGCGACCATCGCAGGATTAAAGTTCAGATGGGAATGTCATTCCGAATCCCGCCCCGTCGTCACGATAGGTTTATTTCGGAATCTTTGTGTTTGCGAATAATGAAGATGCTGATCCCGAATTATCGGGACAGCATGACAATCCTAACAATTACGCAATCGTAAATCTGAAAGCAGATAAAATATTTAGTAATTCTTTTTCTTCTTTTGGAACCACAACCGTATAATTGCTGAATTCTCTTCTTAATGGATAATTTTTTCTGAGCAGATCAAAATATCTTTTCTCATTGAACCGGCGAAGGTTACTCTCTTCATTCAGAAATATTCTCATATCCTTATCATCTTTTTTTATTTCATAAATTTTTCCGAATATATCCCGTAAGGTTTTTTCAGTGCTTTCAAATTTATTTATTTCAATAACAGGATTATCAACCTTCGGCAGTTCAATAGAATAATTCTCTTTTATATTTAAGAATTTGCATAAAGCTGAATAGATCATTATTGTACCATTTATTTTTCCCTCGTAAGAATATCCTGCAATGTGAGGCGTTCCTATAAAAACCTTTTGAAGTAATGAAGAATTTACCTCAGGTTCATTTTCCCATACGTCGAGAATTACAGTAAGATTCTTTTTATCAATAATTTTTTCCAGAGCTTCATTATCAATTACACTTCCGCGGGAACTGTTTAGAAGAACCGAGTTATCTTTAAGCTGATTTAGCTTTTTATAATCAAACAAGTGAAATGTTTTATCTATTCCATTTTTATTTAAAGGAACATGCAGAGTAACTATATCTGCCTGAAGTACTTCATTGAGTTCTCTATAGATTTCATAGCCGGTTTTTCTTTTAAGAGGCGGGTCATTTAAAATGGTTTTCATTCCAAGAGCATCTGCGCATTCTACAACTTTGCTTCCGATATTTCCAACACCAATTATTCCCAATGAAAGGTCTTTGAACTTTAGATTTTTTTGAATAAGAACTTCAGCCAGAGCGGTAAAGATATACTCTTTAACAGCTTCCGCATTGCAGCCCTTAGCATCTGCGAAGGCAATATTTTTCTTCTTTAGATATTCAGCATCAATATGGTCACTGCCAATTGTTGCTGTGCCTACAAATTTAACTTTGGTCCGTTCAAGAAGTTTTTTATCTACATTAGTTATTGAGCGTACAATAAGTACAACTGAATCTTTCAGGATTTCATTTGTAATTTCTCTTCCGGGAAAAAGCTCAACTTTTCCTAATCGGGAAAAGACCTCTTCTGCATTAGCAATATTCTCATCAACGGTAATTTTCAGCATTATTTATTTAATCTTTACAAATTGTTTTTTGAATTATTAAAATATATTTTTTGAAACCAATTAGGATGTCTTTATAACTAAAGATGTAAAATTAAAAATTATTCCATTCACTTAAACCAAGGAGTTAAGGATGCTGAGCAGGCTTCTTCAACCCGAGATAAAATCACTTATTGACACCCGTGATCTTAGCACCCTGAAGGAAGTTTTAAGTGATTGGACACCCGCCGATATTGCAGAATTAATATCTGACCTTCCAGAATATGAACAAGCTGTAATATTCCGACTTCTTCCGAGAGACCTTGCTGCAGATGTTTTTGAATATATAGATTTTGATATGCAGATAAGTCTGCTTAAAGGTTTAGGTAAAGAGGAAGCTGCTTCAATCCTTAATGAAATGTCCCCTGATGATCGTACTGCATTGCTGGAAGATCTGCCCGGTTCTGCTGCCAGACAAATGATAACTCTTCTTTCGCCTGAGGAAAGAAAGATTGCAGTTACTTTGCTGGGATATCCGGAAGACAGTGTCGGCCGTTTGATGACACCGGATTATATTGCCTTAAAACCGGAATGGACTATGAGCGAAGTTTTAAATCATATAAGACAATATGGAAAAGACAGTGAGACTCTGAATATTATTTATGTGGTTGATGATAAAGGAAAACTTATTGATGACCTGAAGATAAGAGATATTATCCTTGCATCACCTGATAAAAAAGTTATTGATATTATGGATGAAAATTTTGTTGCTTTGCATGTTACTGATGACCAGGAAAGTGCTGTCCAGACCTTTAAAAAGTATGATCGGGTTGCTTTACCTGTTATAGATGCACGGGATTTATTGATTGGTATTGTTACAGTGGATGATGTTTTTGACGTTGCTGAAGAAGAAGCCACTGAAGATATTCATAAACTGGCAGCAGTAGAAGCTCTTGAAGAACCATATTCCACAATGCCGTTTTTTTCAATGATTAAAAAAAGAGTAGTATGGCTTACAGTTCTGTTTGTCGGTGAAATGTTAACGGCTTCGGCTATGGGGTTTTTTGAGGATGAGATAGCTAAAGCAGTAGTGCTTGCATTGTTTGTTCCTCTTATTATTTCTTCAGGTGGAAACTCAGGTTCACAAGCTGCTACCCTTGTTATAAGAGCAATAGCTTTAGGAGAAATAACGCTGAAAGATTGGTGGCATATTATGAGGAGAGAAATATTATCAGGTTTAATGCTTGGTCTTATATTAGGCACAATAGGTTTCTTAAGAATTTCTCTTTGGGGATCATTTTCAAATATTTATGGGGAACATTGGGTGCTTATAGGTTTAACTGTTGGTTTTTCATTGATAGGTGTTGTTTTATGGGGAACTCTTTCCGGTTCAATGCTTCCTTTTATTTTGAAAAAACTTGGGCTTGATCCGGCAACATCATCAGCACCTTTTGTTGCCACACTTGTAGATGTAACGGGATTAGTCATTTATTTTACATTTGCAATTCTATTTCTTAGCGGAACACTTCTCTAGTTATTTTTTTAACCTTATATCCCCACATATTCATTTTATTTAGTTACTAAATATCTTTAACTTTCCAAACGATTTGAATCCTTATTTTGCAAGTCAAAATAACTTTTGAATCATTTAAATTATTCGTATCAAAACCTGCCCGATATACTAAGTTACATGTCATCTTGTGATTGTGACCTACGGGGCGAAGCTTTACTAAAGGGAAGCTTGAATTCCTTTGGTTTTGCAGATATATACTATTAAATAAAATAAATAAAAAAGTAGATTTAAAG
The DNA here is from genome assembly GCA_001802865.1 of Ignavibacteria bacterium RBG_16_34_14. Taxonomy (GTDB): domain Bacteria; phylum Bacteroidota; class Ignavibacteria; order Ignavibacteriales; family Ignavibacteriaceae; genus RBG-16-34-14. The sequence goes on along the minus strand of MHAF01000011.1, from coordinate 3,315 downwards.
ATCATCAGTTAATCGTTTTGGCTCGTCTTTTGTATTGAATTTCTGAAAAATAAAATTGTGAAAATTATAATTTGAAAAAAATAATTTCTGTTGTTGGTGCACGGCCCAATTTTATGAAAGTTGCACCAATCCACCGTGCCTTTCTTAACTATAGAGATAAAGTAAATCACTTAGTCTGCCACACTGGTCAGCATTATGATGAAAAAATGTCTAAAATATTTTTTGAAGATCTTGGCATGCCTCATCCGGATTTTTATCTCGGTGTCGGTTCAGGTTCTCATGCAGAGCAGACAGCAAAAGTTATGATTGAATTTGAAAAAATTCTTCTTGGGGAGAAGCCGGAATTAATAATAGTTGTTGGTGATGTTAATTCAACAATTGCATGCAGCCTTGTTGCAACCAAATTAAATATTAAGACTGCTCATGTAGAGGCAGGACTAAGAAGTTTTGACCGGAAAATGCCTGAAGAGATAAACAGGATTCTTACAGATTCTATTTCAGATTTTCTTTTTGTTTCTGAGGAGAGCGGATTAAAGAATCTTAAAAAAGAAGGTATTGCCGATAGTAAAGTTTTCTTTGTCGGCAACGTAATGATTGACTCACTTATTCACCATCTTACAAAATCGGAATCTTCAGACGTTATGAAGGAATATAATCTTGAACCCTCAAAGTTTATACTTGTTACACTTCACCGTCCTTCAAATGTTGATTCGGAAGATTTTGCCAAAGAACTTCTTCAATTGTTCAACGCTCTTTCTGAAAAAAGAAAGATAATATTTCCAATTCATCCCAGAACAAAAAAGAACTTTCTTAATTTTGGTTTTAAGCCTGAGAATGATAAAATATTACTGACTGACCCGATTGGATATATTGATTTTCTTTCCCTTACAAAAAACGCAGAACTAATTATAACAGACAGCGGCGGCATTCAGGAAGAAAGCACTTACCTTGGCGTTCAATGCATAACTGTAAGAAATAATACTGAAAGACCCGTAACTGTTAATGTAGGTACAAATCATCTTGCAGGCAGAGATTTGAAAAAAGTAGAAGAAGTTGCACTTAATATTCTTAGCGGAAATAAAAAGAAAGGGAAGATACCCGAACTTTGGGATGGTAAGACCGCAGAGAGAATTGCAGAAATACTGGTAAAGAAAATTGCCTAATTAATTTTATTGTCATAGTGAGCGAAGTCGAACTATGACGCTTTTTATTAAATTCAAATATCATAATTGCTCAATAGACTAAAAAATCCTTCTGTTCTGAAAATAATTATTCCTCTTTCAGCAGTTGCAATATTAAGCAGAACATTCCCTCCTTTCAGTTTTTTTTATTACCTGCTTCCCCTGCTCTTTCTTTTTATTCTCTTTGCAGGATATGAATTCGTGATAAAGGATAAAGCTTTAAGAAATATGATGATTCTTTTATTTTTATTCGGATTATGGTCTGCAGCTACTTCACTCTGGTCTGATTATCCTTTTATTTCACTCTCACGTTCAGGTTATTTCATATTCATTTCTCTCAGTGCAGCACTTGGCGGGTATTTATATAGGCAGGTTAAATCCGATATACTCTCTTTTCTGCTTCCCGCCAACATAATTATTATGGGTCTGAGTCTCTTTTCTTTGATAACAAATATTCCTTCAGAAAGCTGGACAGGCGGGAATGGCAAAGGCTTTATGGGTTTTGCGGGACACCAGAATACCCTTGCAAGTGCAATACTTTTTACTCTGCCGGCTGTCTTTATTAAAGTCAGGAATCTGAAATCCAATGCTTTAACTAGCGGCAAGCAGGTACGAAATATATCTTTATGGTTACTGTTTTTTATAAACTTGATAATACTCCTTCTCACCTTTTCACGTGCTTCAATTCTTGCCTTCATCTGTGGTTTAATTATTTTTTTAATATTAAATAAAAAATGGAATACACTTATATATTCCGCCGCAGTTATACTTTTGGTTTTTAGTTATATCTGGTTTTCACCTTCGCTTAAAGTGGAGGCTAATAAATTTGTGAGAAAAGATTTCCCCGCTTTTTACTCAACTAGATTATGGATGTGGGAACCTTCTTGTCGTGCGGCTTTAAGTGGTGGTATATTCGGGCTTGGTTATGGTATCAGCGAGCCAGATATAATTGTCCCTGGCACAGGGAGTTATTATGATAATGGAAGATACATCCGTGAAAAAGGAAATTCTTTTCTTGCTTTAGTTGAAGAAACAGGTTTGGCGGGATTAGTGCTTTTTCTTTTACCTTTAGGATACTTGTTAAAAATGCAGAGAGTAAAGAGCATAGAGCTAAGAGATACATCTCCCATTAACCATATACAGTTTTCCATAATAATCTCTGTTCTCGTTGCGTTAATAATTCATTCCCAGTTTGAAGCATGGATGGTTGGAGTAGGAAGCATTCAACTGCCGATTTTCTTTTTATATATAGGTTGTATGATTAGACCGGTTGCAACCATTGACAATTAAATGACTCCCAATAATTAAAAATAAATTATTCTTTCATGTATTTTAATCTTATGAATTTAATAATCATCTTGTAATTATAAATGTGCGGTATATTCGGAATAATCAATTTTAACTACAAACCGATAGACACGGTAAAAGCTGCACAAGCAGCGAAAGCTCTCTCTCATAGGGGGCCTGATGACAATGGGACTTTCCTATCTGCTTCCGGTAATGCTTTTTTCAATCATTACAGGTTAAGCATCATAGAGCTTTCAAAACTCGGACACCAGCCGATGACAACTGAAGATGGGAGATATACTATTCTTTATAATGGGGAGATATATAATTATAAATCAATTAAAAATTCAGAATTAAAAATTCAGAATTGGAGAACAAATTCTGATACGGAAGTTATTCTTAATTTATATGAAAAATGTGGTGAGGATAGTTTAAAGAAACTCCGTGGTATGTTTGCTTTTGCTGTATGGGATGAGAAAGAAAAATCTCTTTTTGCCGCAAGAGACAGGTTCGGTATCAAGCCTCTTTATTACTTTATCAATAAAGATGAATTTATCTTTTCTTCTGAACTCAAAGCAATTAATAAATACAAGGATAATCTTACCATTTCTCAAAGTGGCGTTGAAGCCTTCCTTAAAACAGGTTCAATCCCGGCACCGCTTACCATTTATAATGAAACCATGTCGCTCCTTCCAGGAGAGTTTATAAAAGTGAATTCATCAGGAGTTAATTGGCTTAAAAAGTGGTGGAGCTTTGAAGAAATACTGGATACTCCGGATGAAGTTATTAATTATAATGAGAGTTCCCGAATGGAGATAAAGTCAGCATTAATAGATTCTGTTAAAGC
>MHAF01000010.1 GCA_001802865.1 Ignavibacteria bacterium RBG_16_34_14 | reverse complement strand
TAATTAAGTAACGCTTAATTATCACAGGTAAATGTTGTGAATATTTTTTAATAATTTTGACATCAATTTATTATTTTGTTCTTTAAATACAAAAAGTATTATGAAGGTATAAAGTATTAGATAGACCCTTATACCTCTATACCATATACCTGTATACCAATAAGAAAGAATTTAATGCTCAATGTTCTTCTGAATACGGTAAGTGTTACCGGGGACAACAAACAAAGAATTATTCTCAAAGATATTATCTTTGAACTTGAGGATGGAAATATTTATACAATTCTTGGTAAAAATGGTTCTGGTAAAAGCACTTTATTAAAATCTCTTACAGGATTGCTTGATAACAGGTTTTATTCTGTTAATGGGAAGGTTATTTATAATGAGAAAGATATTTTACCTTTGGATAAAGATGAATTACAAAAAATCAGGAAGAATGAAATAAAATATGTTTTTCAGGACGCTGTAAACAGCTTCGATCATCTTAAAACTTTCAGATATTATTTTGATTTGATTTCCAAGAATCAAAAAAGTATTGATGAACAGCTTGAATTTTTCCTTCTGCCAGATTCAAAAACACTTTTTAAGATGTACCCTTATGAAGTAAGCGGAGGAATGGCGCAGAGAATAAGCTTAATTCTTACTCTTCTTGCAAAACCAAAAATTATTTTTCTTGACGAACCGACTTCCGGTATTGATGCACCAATAGTAAATCTTCTGTTGATTAGATTGAGAAAATTTGTAAATGAAGGCAATTTAGTTTTGATGGTAACTCAGGATATTGAACTGGCAAAGAATGCCAGCAGTAAAATTGCTCTCCTTTCTGATGGCACTTTATATAAATTCACTTCACCGGAAGAATTTTTCTATCTAAATCCTCTAAGAGCAGAATTATGAACCTGATTTTAAAAGCGGAAAATGTTTCATATTCTGTCATTCAAAAGAATGAAGAGAAATTTATTCTTAAAAATATTTCTTTTGATTTGGAGAGAAATTCTGTTCTCGGAATTTCCGGTGAATCAGGAAGCGGAAAGACTACACTTGCAAAAATTCTTGCCGGAATTTTAAAGCCTTCTTTAGGAAAAATTAGTTATTTCTTTTTAAGAGAGCACAAAAAGCTCTCTCCTGTTCAAATTCTTTTTCAGAATACAGGTGAAATAATTAATCCTTTAAGAAATGTGAAAGAAATACTGAATGAAGCTCTTTTTATAGGGAATAAGAATAATGGAAGTGTGACAAACCTTGATACAATACTTAATGCAGTTAAATTTCCAAAGCAGCTCCTTGAAAGAAAAGGCTATGAACTTAGTGGAGGTGAGCAGCAGCGTGTCGCACTTGCAAGAATACTCGCAGTAAAACCTGAGCTGCTGATTTTAGATGAGCCTTTCTCTTCACAGGATTATGAATCACAAGAAAACTTTTTAAATCTCTTTCTTGATTTGAAAAAGAGTTTCAACATTACAATGATTTGTATTGCACACAATCTCCGACTGTTAAGAAAATTATCCGATGAAGTTATAATTATGTATAATGGAAAAATTGTTGAGAAGAATATACCAACTGAGTTGTTTGAGAATCCCAAACATCAATACACAAAGTTTTTGTTGAAAGCTGAGAAGTACGATTTGAAGTTTGAGGAGTTTGAGAAAAGGGAGTTATAGATATTTTAATGTTATAATTATTTCCTGGTTATTACGGTAATACGGTGATACATAATAGTAAATAGAATTTTAAATATGGTATACTGGTGAACTCATCTAGTAATTTTTCGGGAGATGTTTTGATTTCTATTTTAGTTTCAACCTTTCTCCTTCCCAATCTTTTTTAGTAATTGTTCGGCTCTCTTTTTTGTAGCATTTCGTCTATTCTTTACTGCCTTTTTAATAAAGTCAATTGCTGTTTCGTTTTTTTGAATATCAGTTGGGAAAAGTTTAAGTACATCCAAAACTTTTCCCGTAATAATATTTTTGCATTCGGTAGTTTCAAATTTATCGTGAGAAACAGAAAGAAGTTCTTTAATAATTTTTGCTTTTTGTTTTTCCTTGTTTTGAGCGATTAAACCAAGAGCAAAAATTGCATGAGCGCTCGTTATAAGACGTCCCCCATGAAGTAATTTAAAAAGTGCGGGTATTTTCTTTTCTGTTTTATTTTCCTTATCCACAGAGGATAGATATCCAATAATATCAATCGCAGCCCATTTGATAATATTATTTTTATCATCAAGAAGCTTAACCCAGTAATCATAATGTTCATAAAGTAAACCCGGATTTTCTTTTCCTGTTTTTAAAATTTCTTTTACAAAACCGTATTTTATCTTTGGATCTATAGAGGCAAGCTTATCAAATTCAAGAGTTAAATTATCCAAATATAATCTCCTCCTTTAAAGTTTTATATGAATAATTAAAATTCTTATTCTGAATCTAACATATTTTTTATTTTGTTTACAGTTGTTTGATTGCGGGTAGTAAGCGGGATACCAAGTTTCTTCTCTAGCAGCAGGATTGAAAAATAGCTGCTTTTCTTTTCATCTTTATGAACCAGGCAATAGACTTCCATATTTTTAAGGTTGAATGATTCATTTTTATTATTCAGTGACGAAACAATATTTTTAATTTCATTGCCCGGTTTTTTATATAAGAATGCCATATACACTCTTGTATTTTCATCAAGCACTTCATCTTTAAATGGATTATTCTTTACAATAGCTCTGAGTTCTTTCTCCGTTCTTAACATAACCTGTACTTCATAACCAAGCGATTCTTTCAGCTTCATTTCGATTTTTTTTGTTAAAGGATTTTTGTCTTTTTCTGTCGTTTCAAATATTACGTTGCCGCTCTGAATAAAGGTTTTAACATTCTTCAATTTCAGGGATTCAAATATTTTTCTTAGTATGTCCATCTTTATTACACGACTGCCAACGTTTATTGCACGCAAAAACGCTATGTATTTAGTCATAATTATTTTTCACTTCTCTTTTTTGCTTACTATCAGCGGTGGAATTTTTCTTCCTACCTCAGAACTTTTAATTAAAGTGTTGAGCCGGTTTAGTTTTGTTTCTTCCTTCTTTGCACTAATAATCCACCAGGTGGAAAGCTTTTTAGCAGAAGGTGGGAGTTGTTGAAAATATTCCCATGCTTTTTTGTTTGCTTTAATTTTCTTTTCGAATTCTTTTGGCAGTTTCACTTTCACTTGTTCGAAAGAATACTGTTCAGTTTTCTTTTCATCTCTATTGTTGAAAACTTTAAGTCCTGAAGGTTTTACCAAACCAAGCTTAATAAGCTCTTTAATTCGTTTTGTATTTACCGCACTCCAGATGCTGCCTTTTCTTCTTGGAGTAAAACGAATCTTGTAGCTTTCTTCATCAATAGATTTTCAGATGCCGTCAATCCAGCCAAAGCAGAGTGCCTCATCAACAGATTCCTGCCAGGTCATGCTTGGTTTGCCTGTACTTTTTTTATAATAGCCGGCCCAAATTTCATCTGCTTTATTATGGTTCTTATCAAACCATTTGCGTAAATCGGATTGGGTGGGGAGAAAGAGAGGTGACATCTAGAACTATAATTTCTTTTTAAAATCTTCAATTGTCATTCCGGCATCTTTGATAATACCCGCCATTGTATAAGCATTAATTGGATTTGCTCGAGGGATAGTAATTATCCTTTTGCCATCAGTCATTGTTATATGTTTTCCTTGCCTGGCAATTTTAAAATCTGCCTTTTCAAAAACATTCACTGCTCTTTGATGGTTTATACCAGGTAGTTTAGGCATTTCAGTTTAATTTACTTCCACATATCTGGATTCTTTATCTTTACTTAACTCTTCAACAGTTTCCAAATATTCTTGTATGGCATCTTTAATATTCTCTAATGCTTCTTCTTCGGTATTCCCCTGGGACCAACAACCAGGAAGACCAGGAACCCAAACAGAATAACCTTCTTCACTTTTTTTGAGATTTACTTTGTATGTCATAAATACCTCTGGTTTTAGCTTATTTAATAATAGTTATATTGAAAAAACGTAGATAACACTTTCACATATTTAAATTAAAATTAGTCTAAAATCTTTGCAATGTAAAGAATTAGTTTTGTTATGGTTCTTCTCCAAACCCTTTGCGTAAATTGGGTTGGGTGGGGAAGAAAGTTAGGGACATAAATATGCTTTTATTTTCTACTCTCAATAAGCTTTATAGAACGGTTTAATTGCAGAAGAAGAATTGCCTGAATTCCTTTTGGTGTTAGAAAGAATTCATTGTTGACCTTGGCTAGATATTCTAATTCACATGCATAGTTTGAAAAGATATAAGTTGCTGTTTCTCTTGCTCTGGGCATTCTCCAAGTTTTAGTTTTTGCGACTGATTTTACAAAATAATCTTTCAAAGAATCTTTAGGTACTGGATATGATGTTTTAGAAAGAACAAAAACACTTTCAATCAATGAGTAGATTGTGTAAGTAATAGGAGAATAAAAAGGGTTTTCATTAATGAAACTAGTGATTAAATCAATTTGATGTTGATTTAATCTATCATCAACAATTTTATTTCCTAATTCAACAAATGAATTTCCCAAATCAGTTAAAAAGAAATTTGTTTTAAATTTTGAAACGAGGTTTAGATGTTGTGCAACCGATATTTTATTTTTGATTGTTTTTTCCGATTTCATTTCAAGTTTGCAAATCTCTTTAATACTTAAACCTTCAGCAAGGTCATTAAGAGTGTTTTTAATTAATCCCAATCTGACAACACCAAAATCTCCAGACTGAATATTTAAAAAAGTTGAAAGTTCTTTAAAGTTTTCATAATATTTTGAGAGAATAGCCTCAGGTTTATAAAGCAATAATTCAATATTGTTTTCTTTACATGATATATAATCGTTTTCTCTACATCCAATTACAAAAATTATCTTTTTAATTTTTGAATGGACTATCTTATTCTGATTTTGGAGATCAATTAAATCCTTTTCATAATTATTGATTTGAGTAATTATATCTTTGTAAAAAGAAACAATCTTTAACTCAATAAGAAAGATTTCATCTTTGCATAAATAAAGTAAATCCAGTTTCCCTGAACTAACTATTTTTTGCCTAGCAATCAAACTCAAATCAGAAGCATTTACGGAAAGTATGTCAGATAGAATGGATTTATCAGTGGCTAAAATATCCTCAATTACTCTTTCTGAAATAAAGCTATTCATTGATAAAGGGATAAAATTTTTGCTCAGGACAAAGTTCTAATCTTGATACAAGCCATTCAGAAATTTCATCTCTAACATCACCAATCATTTCAATATCCCATTCAATTTCTCTTTTAGTAGGATTAAGTGTCCTAATCATATCAAATATAGTGTTATCTACAAAATCCTGTCTTTTAATTTCTTCATTAGTAAGTTCATACATAAGGAATACCTTTTTGAAAATGTTTTCTGTAAAAACTCTTTATTAGCCTGAAAACTAACCACTTTTCGGCTTAGGTTATAGGAGGTCTCTAACCTATCTGCAAATCGCTCATAAAGTTTTTCCCGTTCCGATGAAAATATTTCGACTGTTTGATTCATACTTCAATTTAAAACTTTATCTCTTGTTTATCTACATAAATAAAAAAATTAATTCCCTTGAACTTACCTTGAACTTGAACTTTTCTCATCCCATCAGCACGCAAATAGCAGCAGTATTTACAATATCCTCAACACTGCAGCCACGACTTAAATCGAAGAATGGTTTTCTTAATCCCTGCACCATTGGTCCAACAGCTTCTGCTTTACCCCAACGCTGTGTAATCTTATAACCTATATTGCCTGCATCAAGATTGGGAAAGATTAAAACATTTGCTCTTCCTGCAACATCACTGTGCGGAGCTTTCCTTGTACCAACAGAATCAACAACTGCAGCATCAAACTGAAGTTCGCCATCAACTTTAAGATCAGCTCTTTTCTCCTTAACAAGTCTTGTTGCTTCAATTACTTTATCAACATCTTCATGCTGTGCACTTCCTTTTGTTGAGAAGGAGAGCATAGCAACATAAGGTTCTTCATCAGTTAATTTCTTGTGATTATCTGCTGTGGAGATTGCAATATCAGCAAGCTGACTTGCATCAGGATTCGGAACAACTGCACAATCAGCAAATGAAAAAACTTTTTCCGGCTTTACCATTAAAAAGAAGCTTGATACAATCGAGATACCTTCAGGCATTCCGATACATTGTATGCCTGCTCTCAATACATCTGCGGTTGAAGAGAGTGAACCTGCTACACTTCCATCAGCCATACCTTCTTTAACCATCATTGCAGCAAAGAATAAATCACGTTTAAGTGTTTCTCTTGCCTGTTCAATTATAATTCCTTTTTTCTTCCTTAGATTATAAAAGATGTTTGTAAAATCACTCAGCTTATCTGATTTTTCCTGGTCAATTATTCTTACACCGGAAAGATCAATCCCAAGCTTTTCAGCTTTGCTTCTAATCTTTTCTTCTTTGCCAAGTGTAATTATTGATGCGATTTTATTTTTAGTAATAACTCCTGCAGCCTTCAATACCCTTTCATCTGAAGATTCAGGCAGAAGTATAGTTTTTCTTTTCTTAGAAGCTTTATCAAGTATGCTCTGTAAGAATTCCATATTGTGTTTCCCTGTTTAAAAAAATGTTTTTTAAAATTACAAAAAAGCCAAGTTACTATTGATTTATTAACCTAAAAATATTTTAATAAACTTTTCTTCTTTACCTTGCATTACTTCTGAACTTATATTATGCTGTAAAAGTTGATTTTTGATACTAAAGCCGATAAATTCACTATCTTAATTTTGATATGATAACCGATAATATTAAGCAGGTTTGGGAAAAGGTTGATAAAAAATGTGCAGGAATTAGACGAAATCCAAAAGAAATCAAACTTATTGCTGTTTCTAAAAATTTTAGTACCGAGGATATTGAAGCCGCCTTTGATGGTGGTATAAAAGATTTCGGAGAGAACAAAGCTCAGGAACTGATTTCGAAATATGAAGTGCTGGGAAATAAAGTGACCTGGCATTTTATAGGTCATCTTCAAAAGAATAAAGTTAAATTTGCAGTCAGGTCCGCTGAATATATTCACTCTGTTGATTCCGTCTCTCTTGCAAATGAAATTAATAAGAGAGCTGAGCAGTTAAATAAAATTCAGAAAATTCTTTTGCAGGTTAAAACATCTGAAGAGGAAACAAAAAGCGGGATTGAACGTGAAGATGATGTATTTAGTATTGCCGAAAGTTGTAACGAATTAAAAAATATTGAACTGATTGGTCTAATGACCATTGCTCCTTTCACTGATAATGAAGAAGAGATTAGAAAAAGTTTCAGATATTTGCGTAAGTTGAAAGATGAATTCAATCTGCGTGGTTTTAAAAATATAAAAGAACTCTCAATGGGAATGACATCTGATTATGAAATTGCAATTGAAGAAGGAGCAACTATGCTGAGAATCGGTACAGCAATTTTTGGTCATAGAGATTATTCTAAAAATTAAGGAATTAAATGAAGCTCTCTCCACAAGACATAAAAAGACAGGAATTCAAAAAATCTTTAAGAGGATTTGATAAAGAAGAAGTTCAGGCATTCCTTGAAAAGCTTGCCGATGATATAGATGAGTTGCTGAAAGAAAATGAATCACTAAAAAAAGAATTAGAAACTGTTAATGAAAATTTAGCTGAATATAGGAAACTCCAAAAGAATATACAGGATACACTTGCCAAAGCCCAGGAATCATCTTCGAGGTCAATCGAGTCTGCAAAGAAGCAGGCAAATCTAATAATACAGGAAGCTGAACTAAAAGCAGGACAAATTCTTGAGAAAGCCAGGGAAGGGGCAAATGATGTGAGGAATGCAGTAATTCAGTTAAGAGAAGAGAAACTGGCAATTATTTCAAAGCTAAAAGCAGTAATAAATTCACAAGCCCATCTTCTGGAAATGAAAGTAGAAAATGCTTTGAAAGAAGATGAACCGGCTAAGACAATTGAAAAGAGCAGCAAGATCAAGATTGATGTTGATGATATTGCGGATAAATTATAGTTATGGAAAACCTGCTTAAGAAAATAGAAGAGACTTTAGAAGTAATAAAAAAACATACAAAGGATAATTACCCAGTTGGAATTATTCTTGGGACAGGCCTTGGCGGACTCGTTAAAGAAATTAAAATCGAACATGAAATAGATTACACTGAGCTCCCTCATTTTCCTTTATCAACTGTTGAATCACATAAAGGGAAATTAATTTTTGGAACGATCAATGGGAAAAAAGTTGTAGCCATGCAGGGAAGATTTCATTACTATGAGGGATATACGATGCAGCAGATTGTTTATCCGGTTAGGGTAATGAAATTTCTTGATGTAAAAACTCTTCTTGTTTCAAATGCCTGTGGCGGAATGAATCCTCTTTTCAAAAGAGGTGATGTTATGATTATGGCTGATCATATAAATCTTCTTGGGGATAATCCTCTTATCGGGAAAAATTATGATGAGCTTGGACCAAGATTTCCTGATATGAGTGAAGCTTACAGTTATGAGTTAATTAATCTTGCAGAAGCAGTTGCTCTTGAAAATAAAATTAAAATACAAAAGGGAGTTTATGTTGCTGTACCTGGTCCTAACCTTGAAACAAGAGCAGAGTACAGGTTTTTAAGAGGAATTGGTGCTGATGTTGTCGGTATGTCAACTATTCCTGAAAATATTGCAGCAAACCACATGGGAATGAAAGTGCTGGGATTCAGTATTGTAACAGATGAGTGTTTCCCCGAATCTTTAAAACCTGTTAATGTAGAGGAGATTATTGCTGTCGCTATGGAAGCAGAACCCAAAATGACATTGATAATGAAAGAAGTTATTAAGAGGATATAAATGTTTAAGAAAAAATTATATAATTATATTTTTCCTTTCTTACTTGGCACATTGATGTTTACCTCGAACTTCATGAATACAGAACTATTTAATTTTGGAGATAATAACTTTGCCGTCTGGTTTGTGCTTTCGGTTTTATGTTTTGCAGTTGGCTGGTATATCAATAAAAGTATTGGATGGAAAACCGGTGGTAAAATAGTTTTCTCACTTATAATCGCAGCGACATTTGTAAGCATTCTTATTATAACTTTCTTCAGAGAATACTTTTCTGCTAATGAACTTTTAACCGAAAATATTATTCTTTACAGCCTTAGAAATATTACTCTCGGCGCAATGGCATTATTTGGAATGGCGGTTGCCGAAGTTATAATGCTTGAAAGGAGTCTTCTTGTCTTCCAGGAAAAGCAAAGGATTTATGAAGAGACTCTGCTGGAAGCAAAAAAAGAAGCTGAGCTTACAGTTAAAGAAGCTAAGATAGAAGCAAAGAGAATTATTAATGATGCTGAAATTACTGCAAAAGATATTACACTTAAAAAAAACAGAATTGAAAGTGAGCTTAAAGATTTTATACAGGCTGAGAAAGAGTTAATTAAAAAATATGAAGGTGTGTAAATGAAAAATTACACAGCAATAATTGAGTATTGTAATGATACCAAATTGTACGTTGGATATATTCCTGGTTTTCCAGGGGCTCATTCACAGGGCTCAACCATTGATGAATTAATTAAAAATCTTCAGGAAGTTATTGAAATGTTTTCTGAAGATAATATATGATAGATTGATAATCAGTTATGTTCAAACAAAATTTAGATAAAATAAATTTTCCTGAAACAGAACTAAAGATTTTAGAGTTCTGGGATAAGAATAAGATTTTTGAAAAAAGCATTTCCTCCAGAGATGAAAATAAAACTTTTACTTTTTATGAAGGACCTCCAACGGCAAACGGTAAACCCGGAATTCATCATGTAATGTCGAGAGCTTTGAAAGATCTTGTATGCCGTTATAAAACTTTGCAGGGATACAGAGTTGAAAGAAAAGCCGGCTGGGATACTCACGGACTTCCGGTTGAAATTGAAGTTGAGAAGAAATTAGGAATAAAGCACAAAGGTGAAGTTGTTGAGTATGGAGTTGAAAAATATAACCAGGCTTGCCGCGATTCTGTCTTTGAATATCTCGATCTCTGGGAAAAGATGACAACACGAATGGGCTACTGGGTTAATCTTGAATCGGCTTACATCACTCTTAAAAATGAATACATTGAATCTGTTTGGTGGGCTTTAAAAACTCTTTTTGATAAAGGTCTTATCTATAAAGATTATAAAATTGTTCCTCAGGATCCTAAATCTGAAACAGTTCTTTCTTCACACGAACTTGCTCTTGGTTACAGGGAAACAAAAGATCCTTCCGTATATGTTCTATTTAAAATTAAAAACTCAGATGAACATTTCCTTGTCTGGACAACAACTCCCTGGACACTTATATCAAATGTTGCTCTTGCAGTTGGTGCTGATGTTGAATATGTGAAGATCAAACACAACGATAAAAAAATTATTCTTGCTAAAGACAGACTTTCAGTTATTGAAGGAGAATATGAAATCCTTCAGGAGATAAAAGGAAAAGAGCTTGAGAATATTGAGTATGAACAGCTCTTACCATATATCACTCCTGATAAAAAAGCATTTTATGTTACTCTTGGTGATTTTGTGAGCACTGAAGATGGTTCCGGGATTGTTCATATAGCTCCGGCATTTGGTCAGGATGATTATGAGCTTTCAAAGAAATATAATCTTCCAATGCTGCAGCCAGTAACAAGGGCTGGTTTATTTACTGAAGACATAACTGATTTTGCTGGTAAATTTGTTAAAGATGCAGATAATGATATTATTGCAAAGCTTAAAAGGGAAGGGAAACTTTTTAAGAAAGAAACTATAGTTCACTCTTATCCTTTTAGCTGGCGGCATGAAAATGTTCCTGTAATTTATTATGCCCGCGAATCTTGGTTTATCAGAACAACCTCAGTTGCAGAAAGAATGGTTGAGCTTAATAAAACCATCAATTGGCAGCCGCCTGAAGTTGGTTCCGGAAGATTTGGTAATTGGCTTCAAGAGAATAAAGACTGGGCACTTTCTCGTGATAGGTTTTGGGCCACACCATTTCCTATCTGGGTTAGTGATGATGGAGATGCATTTGCTGTTGGAAGTATAGAGGAACTGAAAGAAGGTTTTGTTGAAGAGAATCCCGACAAAGTCGGGACAGGTGGGAAAAGAATTTCAGTTCGTGATGTAAAAGAGATTGATCTTCACAAACCTTTTGTTGATAAAATATTTTTTGAAAGAAATGGAAAGATATATAAAAGAACTTCTGAAGTGATTGATGTTTGGTTTGATTCGGGTGCAATGCCTTTTGCACAGTATCATTATCCTTTTGAAAATAAAGAGCTTTTTGAAAAGAATTTTTTTCCTGCTGATTATATTTGCGAAGGAATTGACCAGACACGCGGCTGGTTCTATACACTTCATGCAATTGCTACAATGCTGTTTGATAATGTTGCATTCAAAAATATTATTGTGAATGAGCTTATCCTTGATAAAAAAGGATTGAAGATGTCGAAGTCCCGTGGAAACACGGTTGATCCTTTTATTTTGTTTGAAAAATATGGAGCCGATGCTACGAGATGGTACCTTGTTACAAACAGTCCTCCCTGGAGACCAACTCTTTTTGATGAAGAATCTCTTGCAGAAACTCAGAGAAAATATTTTGGTACTCTTCTTAATACATATTCATTCTTAGCACTCTATGCTAATATTGATAAATTCACTTATAAAGAAGAAATAATCCCTTATGAAAAAAGACCTGAGATTGACAGATGGATAATTTCTAAATTAAACTCTCTTGTTGCAGAATACACCCAGTTAATGGATGCTTATGATGTTACCAAAGCTGCAAGAGCAATTTCAGATTTTACAATTGATCATCTTTCAAACTGGTATGTAAGAAGATGCCGAAGGCGTTTCTGGAAATCAGAAATGAATAATAATAAGCTCTCAGCTTACCAAACTCTTTATGAATCACTTATAACAATTTGTAAACTGCTTTCTCCATTCGCACCTTTTATTGCGGAAGAAGTTTATACAAATTTAAATTCTGTAACCGGGAAAGAATCGGTTGAATCTGTTCATCTGTGTTTACTACCACAAGCAGATTATCGTGATGAAGAGCTTGAAGAGAAAATGGAAATTGCGCAGAAGGTAGTTTATCTTACCCGTGCAATGCGTGCGAAGGCAAATCTTAAAGTCAGGCAGCCGTTGAAAAAAATTACAGTTGTTATTGATAAAAATAAAAAAGATGCTTTGAAATACATGAAAGATGTAATTCTTGATGAAGTAAACATTAAAGAGCTTATTGTTCTTGACGATGATTCTGAAATTGTAAATAAATCCGCAAAGCCAAATTTTAAATCAATCGGTCCTAAGTTTGGCAAGAAAGTAAAACCTGCTGCTGAAGCAATAAAATCATTTAGTAAAAATGAAATTGCTGCAATTGAATCAGGCAAAAATGTTGAACTAAATATTGATGGAGAAACAATTACGGTAACACCAGAAGATGTTGAGATAATCAGCACTGAAATTAAA
Source organism: Ignavibacteria bacterium RBG_16_34_14 (assembly GCA_001802865.1). GTDB lineage: Bacteria > Bacteroidota > Ignavibacteria > Ignavibacteriales > Ignavibacteriaceae > RBG-16-34-14. The sequence continues at coordinate 776 of MHAF01000010.1, read as the reverse complement.
GGATGGGTTGTTGAAAGCCAAAGCGGTGTTACAGTTGCACTTGATACTGAATTGACCAATGAGCTTATTGAAGAAGGCCTCGCACGTGAGTTTGTTAACAGGATTCAGAATATGAGGAAGGATGCTGGTTTTGATGTTACCGACAGAATTAAGATATTCTTTAATGGAAGTGAAAAACTTATTGATGCAGTTTTATCATTTCAAAATTATGTTTCCAATGAAACTCTTGCCGAAAATTTAAGTAAGGGGGTAATCTCAAAAGGAAATAATAAGCAGGAGTGGAAGATTGGTGAATATGACTGTATTATTCAAATTGAAAAAGTAAGTCCCTAATTCAAGGAGGCCGAGAATGGCAAAAAAAACTAAATCTGGAAAATCCGGTTCAAAAAAATCTTCTGGTAAGAAGTTAGCCAAAGCTGAAAAGAAAAAAGCTTTGAGAAAGAAGTCAGTTAAATCATCAACAAAACCTGTAAAGAAAAAGGAGACTATGAGTAAGAAGAAAATAAAAAAGACAGTGATAAAAAAGGCGACAGCAAAGAAAACAACGGCAAGGAAGATAACGACAAAGAAAACAATTGCACCTAAGAAAGCAATAGTTAAAAAGATAAAAGTTCCTAAACTAAAAGCTGAAAAGGTTAAAGAAAAAGTACAGGTTGTTGAGCCGCCGAAGGTCAGGATTGAAGATATAAAAGGTTATAGTAAAAAAGATCTTGAACATTTTAAGCAGATAATTCTTGATAAACGTGATGAGATAATTGAACAGCTTCAAAATCTTA
>MHAF01000009.1 GCA_001802865.1 Ignavibacteria bacterium RBG_16_34_14 | reverse complement strand
ATGCTCTCCCTTCAGTTTTTGCTTTTAAAACAAGTTCAAGTGCTTCGTCAAGATCATAAGAGATTTTATCAAGGTAGCCAGTATCAACTCTTTTTTGTGCACGGGTTTTATCAACTTCAACTCCAAGGAATGCTGCACCATTCATAGCTGCAGCCAAGGGCTGAGCTCCACCCATTCCACCAAGTCCTGCGGTTAAAAGAAATTTTCCTTTTAAATCTTTTGAAAAATATTTTCTACCGCATTCAGCAAAAGTTTCATAAGTTCCCTGAAGAATACCTTGAGTACCGATATAGATCCAGCTTCCTGCTGTCATCTGTCCGTACATTGTTAAACCCAATCCTTCAAGTCTTCTGAATTCATCCCAGGTTGCCCAATCAGGCACGAGCATTGAATTGGAAATTAAGACACGAGGTGCATTGGGATAAGTTTTAAAAATACCAACAGGTTTTCCCGATTGTATTAGTAATGTTTCATCATTCTCCAGTTCTTTCAGAGAAGAAATAATTGCTTCAAAGCATTCCCAGTTTCTTGCTGCTTTACCGCTTCCTCCATAAACAATTAACTCAGATGGATTCTCTGCAACATCAGGATCAAGATTGTTCATCAGCATTCTCATAGCTGCTTCCTGTATCCAACCTTTGCAGGAAATTTTTGTACCGTGTGGTGCTTTAATAATTTTATCAATTTCGGAAATCATAGCTAATCTCTAAAATGATTATTGAGAATATTTTCATATTGCTTGTGAAGAGATTTGTAAATCCACTTTTTAATAAACCAGCTTTTCTTCATCTTCTTTTCAAGGAATTCTATATTTTGTTTTAATTGATTAACGAAACGAGTTTTTTCATCTTTGGTCAATCGAATCACATCATCATCACTTTGCAGTTTGGTTAGGATTGAAGAGAAAGCTTTATTCTCCGCAAAGAATTTATTGTCTCCCTCAGTTTGTTTTAATGTTTGTTTGCAAAAAGTGGAAAGGAGTTTTTTTTCATTACTAGAAAATTCAAAATTATAATTTGCGAACAGCTTCTTCATGATTTCCCGGAATATTTTTAAGTGAAAGAAGATTTTCCCGGAGTTTTTGATATCCGGGTTTTATAACATTATATATAAAATGTAATCTTTCATTGTAATGTATAAATGATGATTTCATTGAGTTGATAGTAATCTTCTCAATATCATCAAGGGTTATGTTAAACACATTTATTGCAGTAAGAAATTCCTTTGTCATTGTTGTATCGCTCATCAGGCGGTCATCTGTATTTATCGTTACTCTGAATTTTTCTTTAAATAAAATTCCAAAAGGATGATTCTCTATTTTATCAATAGCCCCTGTATGAACATTGCTTAAGAGACAAATCTCAAGAGGAATTCTTTTATCTAAAACATACTGAGCTAATTCACCATAACTAACTACATTTCCATGTTTATCAAATGATATGTCTTCCTTTAATCTTGTTGCATGCCCGATGCGATGAGCTCCGCACCATTGAATTGCCTGCCAGATAGATTCCTTACCAAAAGCCTCACCAGCATGAATTGTAATATTAAAGTTTGCTCTTTGGATGGCTTGAAAAGCATCCACATGTTTTTTAGGAGGATAACCACCTTCTTCACCGGCAAGATCAAATCCAACTACACCCTGGTTGCGGAAATTAATTGCAAGCTCTGCAACTTCCAAAGTATTTTTCATATTTCTCATACCGCATAATATCAAACCATATCCAACGCCAAAATCTTTTTTCCCTTTTTCTAATCCTTCTAAAACAGCATTAACAATATCTTCCTGGTAAAACCCTTTTCCTGTATGAAAAACAGGTGCAAACCTTGTTTCCACATAACTTACTCCATCATTCTTCATATCTTCCATCATCTCATAAGCAACTCTCTCAAGCGATTCTCTGGTCTGCATTACAGCAATTGTGTGTTCAAATCCTTGTAAATATTCAATAAGATTTCCTTTATTTGCTCCACGGTGAAACCATTCGCCAAGTTCAGTTGGGTCGCTCGTCGGGAGTTTCTTATAGCCTGTTTCTTTAGCAAGTTCTATAATTGTCTGTGGTCTTAAACCACCGTCAAGGTGGTCGTGCAGAAGGACTTTTGGTGCAGATTTTACTATTTCTTCTATAGTCAAGACTATCCTCTTTTTACGATTATTGAAAGATCCCGATATTCATCGGGAAAAATATCCTTTTAATGAAGGAAAATCAATTTAAAGAGTACTATCAGATGATTGATACTTTTTTCTTTATAAATCAATGACATGTTTGTTTCTTGACTATCGGAAACAGATGTACTAATTTTAATTTTACATTAAGTCATTTTTTATCGGAGTGATAATGAGATATTCAAAAATAATAATCGTATTTATGGTCTTTCTTGGGTTTACATTTATGGGTTATCAATGTGGCTCTACTGAATTAACCAGTGCAAAGCTTTATATTCAACAAAAAAATTATGATAAAGCTTTGGAACTTTTACAGAAAGAAGTTCAGAAGAATCCTAAAAGCGACGAAGGTTTTTACCTCTTAGGAGTAATTTATGGTGAAAAAGAACAATATGAAAATATGACTGATGCATTTAATAAATCCTTAGCCATTAGCAGTACCTACAAAGAAAACATTACTCAACTGATCCAATCCCATTGGATTAAAGAATTTAATCAGGCTGTAAAATCTTTTAACGCTGCACAAAACACAGCTAGTGAAGACAGCATGAAAATTCATTTCGATAGAGCAGCAAACGATTTTCAAAATGCTATTGCGATTGCACCGGATTCAACAGATGCTTACTTAAATCTTGCATTTGTTCATATTCAAACAGGAGATTATGTTAAAGCCGAACAGACTTTGCAAATATTTCTTGAAAGAGGAAAATCTCCCGAAGCATATATTTATTTAGGACGTATTCTTTATGATAGAGGTGTAAACCAAAAAGAGATTGATAGCCTGGCTTCAAAGGAAAATTTTAATAGAGCGATCCAGATTCTTGAAGAAGGAAGAAAACTCTATCCCAATAATTTCGATATGTTAGGGGCTCTTCAAAATTCTTATATCGGTGCCGGAAGAGTAAATGAGGGTATGGATGTTTTTAAGCAAGCTGCCGAAACTAATCCCAACAGCCCGCAGCACCAATATAATTATGGAGTAATTTTATTAGGAGCCGATCAGTTTGAAGAAGCTGAAATGAGATTTAAAAAAGCTATCGAGTTAAAACCTGATTATGCTGATGCACTTTATAACCTTGGCGTTACTTACGTTGAATGGGGTAATTACCTAAACAAGCAAGCTGAAGAAAGCGGACAAATGGAAGGTAGCATTTATAAAGAAAAATATACTCAGGCTTTACCTAATCTTGAAAAAGTTGTTGAGCTGCAGCCTGATAATATTAGTGGATGGGATGCACTCTATAAGGTTTATGCAAGACTCAATATGATGAAAGAAGCGGAAGACGCTTATGAAAAACTGAATAAGTTAAGAGAAGGCAATCAATAATTATGGCACAAAGTAATCAACCACAGGGACAGCAGATAAATATTGAACTCGGTGAAAAAGAAGCTGAAGGAATTTATTCTAACATGGCTATAATAACTCATTCACCGGCAGAGTTTGTAATTGATTTTACCAGGATTGTCCCCGGACTTCCAAAAGCAAAAGTGCATGCGAGAATAATAACAACTCCACAGCATGCAAAGATGCTTCTTAAGGCGTTAAAAGATAATATAGATAAATTTGAAAGCAGGTTCGGAGAAATAAAAACAGATACTCCGAACCAGCATTTTGGTTTTACGCCCCCTGTTAAGAAAGACGAAAAGGTAAATTAAAAATCGTTTGTTGTTTGTGGTTTGTCGTTCTTTTGGAAACCTCAACAACAGACAACAAACTACAAACAAATTACTTCATCCCTTTTTACAAGAATCCTATTTTCTTAACGTTCTCGTAAAAATTACAATTTAATCTCCGTAATACTTACAATTTCTCAATCTTAAACATTATAGTAAATCGAATTATCATCATTTCACTGGTATAAAAATTGGCTTTTTAACTGCCAGGTCAAGTATCAAAAAGAAGGTTAGCGATTTTTAATGAATCGGGAATTGAATGAAGCAGTTTTACATAGTAGTGATTTTAGCTGTTACGGGGTGTTTTATTTCTGTAAATGCCCATCAGCTTGTAGGCATAGTGCAGAATTATTCTAATGTTTTTTCTCCGCAGGTTATAGAACTTAAACAGAATTTCCCTAATCCATTTAATCCCACAACTCAAATAGAATATTTCCTTTCCGAAAGAAGCTACGTTGAAGTGAATATCTATAACATACTTGGTATAAAATTATTTGTACTTGTAAATACGGAACAGGAAAAAGGATGGTACAAAGTGAAGTTTAACGCTGAAGATTTACCTGCCGGTTTATACATATATGAATTACAGACACCGATGTTTAAGCAAACTCGGAAAATGTTATATTTGAAATGATAAGGAAATTGTTAATGAAATTTTTTGACAAAAAATATTTACAGTTGTTTCTTTTTCTGTGTGCTTCAATATTGATGAGCTGTGTTGATGTACCCGATGAGGTAATTTTACCTGAATGGGATATAGAGCTTAATGTGCCGATAATGAACAAAAAATATACGTTGAAAGAAATAATAAAAACTCAGGAACATATTTCAATTGATACCAGCGAAAACAATAATATCTTTCTTCTTCAATCAGGGAAATATTTTGTGAACAGCAGTCTTTCGGAATTTGTACAGATAAATGAAACATCCTCACTTGAAAATGTTCCAACAGTAACTTCTCAGAATGACAGCTTTATTGTATATGTTCAATTCCCTGAAGGACTTGAAGTTGACAGCGGGGAATTCGCAACAGGTGTAATAAATTTAAATGTAGATAATCCGTCTTCAGAATATGTTTCTGTAATCCTTAGATTGCCTACTTTTCACGATCCTCAAGGAAACAATATAACAATTCAAACTGATGTTGTTTCAGGAGGAACCAATTCTGTAAATTTTATTCTTGATGGATATAAATATGAAATACCTCCCGACCAGCCTGCTGGATTAAGGAATAGTTTCAAAATAGTTGTAAGAGCGTTTTCACAGCAGCCGGGAAATATTGTTTACACAGATCTTTCCTTGTCTGATTTATCATTCAGATATGTTACTGGAGTTTTACCTTCAAAATCTCTGGGCAATAAAACTTCAGCTTATGTTTTTAATGTTGATGAAGTAGAAGAATACAGAGACAGGGCATTTTTAAGAGATGCTAAATTGAATTTAAGAGCAGATTACATTTCTATGTTTAATGCTCAAAATGTTCTTGAAGTAAGGAATTTAAATATCATTGCTAAAAGAAATGATGGAACTGAACTTCTTCTTAGAGATAATTTGAATAATACGAATTTTACTCTCAGGATGACGAATGGAAATCTCAGTACTGTTTTTATAGAAGATAACAGTAATATTACAGATTTCATAAGCTTCTTCCCTGATTCTGTTATTTTGCGGGCAGAATATATTGTAAATCCTGAGAGTAGCAGCGGTACTTTTTCCAACCTTGATTCAATAAGATTTGAAACAGATTTTTCTACAAGATCTTATCTTGCTTTAAGAACAACAACTATTGAAGAGCAGGCACAAGTTATAATTTCTGAAATTGACCGGCAGGATATAAGAAACGGAAAAGAAGCAGATATAAAGTTTGAAATTGAGAATGGAATCCCGCTTTTAGCCTGGTTTAAAATTGATCTGTTTGATGAAAATAATAATTACTTATTTACATTAACAAAAAATAATGCTGAAGGTGATTCAATCTCTTTTGCTGCTGCTTCAGTTGATGGTAATGGTGAAGTTATTGAACCTAATCTCAATCCTGATAAAAATATAATGCTTGATGAATCGCGTATTCAACTTTTTTCAAGAGTTCATTACATAAAATATAGAGTAAGTTTCAGCACAACAAATTCTAATTTAAATCCTCCTCAAATGATAGCTATAAGACCTTCAAACTGGATCAAGATGAAAACGTATGGCAAGATAAAATATAAAGTCAGTAATGGTGATTAAGTAAAAGGAACGTATGAATAACAAAAGTGCTAAAAGTTCAGTTCAAAATTGTCATTCCGAACTTGTTTCGGAATCTCATACTGTAAATAAGATGCTGAAACAATCCGCCTTAGACGGACAGCATGACACACAAGGAGTAATATTATATAATATATTTATTTTAACGCTTTTATTTTCCATTTCTGCTTTTGCACAATATGGATCTGTTGGAGTTAAGGATGCACGAAGTGTGGGGCTTGGAAAAACACACAATGCAGTATCTTCGGGAATTTTCTCTATAGGAATAAATCCTGCTAACCTTTCATTTAATACCCTGAATACTTTTGAGATTGCAACTCTTCTGCCTCTTCCAACTGTTTCCATAAGAACAGGATCAGATTTTATTTCTTTTAATGAGTTTAATTATTATTTCGGTGGTGTAAATGGTGAACCGAGGTTTCTTACAGAAGAGGATAAGAAAAAATTAAACACTCTTTTTGATAATGGTGGGATGATTTTTGCCCTGGCCAATGCCGAGTTATTTTCTTTTAGTTTTAATCCCGGGAAAGAAATTGGTGTGTTTGCTTTTTCTCTTTATGATTTTGCCTCAATGCGAGTAAATATACCAAACGCTTTAATTGATATTGCATTATCCGGTAATCCTATTGGAAGAACTTTTAATCTTGATGAAGGTGATATTAAAGGATGGTGGATAAGAAATTATGCTTTAAGCTATTCAAAGGAAATTCCTGAAGTAAAGATATTAGATAACTTTTTCGCCGGAATAACTCTTAAGCTTGTTCATGGTTATTCTTATGTGGGAACTCATAAGAACAATACACATTTTACAACTGGAACAAGTGCGGAAATAACAGGTCAGACAGATTTAACAGGTTATTCCTCCTTCGCAGATAATTTCGGAGTTAAATATGAATTCGATTCCGTTTCAAGGAAATCCGATTTCAGTTTATTCCCTTCTCCTGCAGGAAAAGGTTTTGGTTTTGATGTTGGCTTTGCCGCTTCATTAGATAATAAATGGAGATTTGCATTTGCGGTAACAGATATCGGGAAAATAAAGTGGACAAAAAATGTAGCAGAGTTTACATCATTCGGGTCTGTGTACTTAAATGATTTAACGAACAGAGAGCAAAGAGATTCTGTAAAAGAAATTGTAATGGGAGACAGCCGGAAAGTTGATCATGTAAATACAAGTCTTGCAACTGCTTTAAGAGTTGGTGCTTCTTATTTATTTGGAGGAGAATTAAGAAGCTGGCCCGGAAGTTTACTTCTTGCATTTGATTATAACCAGGGATTTAATGATATGCCCGGTAACAGCATTGAACCAAGATTCTCAATTGGAACGGAATGGAAGCCAATGGATTGGTTCCCTTATTTAAGAACAGGTTTTTCTTATGGCGGCGGCTTAGGTTTTAACTGGGCTTTCGGTTTGGGAATAGATGCAGGGATACTTGATCTTCATTTTGCAACAACAGATATGCAATCTGTTTTTGCACCTAATTCATCAAAAGCAATTTCAGTTTCGTTAAGCTCAAGGTGGAAATTTTAACCTCTCCCTTTGTCCCTCTCCTTACCAAGGAGAGGGAACGGGTGAGGTTTAATTTATGCTCTCTTCCACAATCCTTATCTCTTCTTCTGTTAAACGATAAAGCTGCCTTCGTTAAATAAACTACAGCAGGTAAACTGGTAAACAAGCTGGACTGTTTGATTATTTTTTACGGGAGTAGAAACGATTGAGAAGTGATGTTCAAAACCTATTGATGAGTAATTGTATTTTTGCTGTAAATTTATAGAAAAAGAATTTAAAATGTAGGAAACAAAACATGCCTTGTCCTTACAATGATTTTTATTGCCTTACCCTTGGCAAATTTATTAAAGCAGCAGAAAGAAAAATTAAATTTGCGAACCAGGCAGTAAGTAAAGGATCAAGCGCGCCATTCTTTCCAAATGCCTGGCTTATCTTCAAAAATGCAAGATAAATAAAAGTTACAAGAATACTTACTCCTACCTGTACTGCCAAACCTCCTCTTCTTTTATTTGTGGAAATTGGTAAACCAAATACTACACAAATTAAACTTGCCATCGGAAATGAAAATCTTGAGTAATATTCAATTAAGGTCCTGGTTGGATCATTTCCAGCACGTTCCTGGTTTTTTATTAATTCTTTAAGATTTGCAAGATCCATTTCTTCAGGTTTCTGCTGCTTTGATTGCAGATCAGAGGGAGTGAAATTAAGATTAGTTAATGATAAAGTTTCAAAATAATTTGCGCTTTGTCTATATTCAGAAAAATATCTTTCAACGCCGTTTTTAGCAATCCAGTTCCCAGTGGTTGAATCATAAATTATTCGTACCGCATCAATTCTTGAATTCATTTTTGTCAAATCATTTGTCTCAAAATCCTGGATACTTACCTGGTTTGCCTGGTTTGCATTAACATCAAAGAAAGAAATACTAACTATTCTCGTTTTAGAATCCTGGAAAAAGATATTAGTTCCTGCAAAGATATAACCCTTATGCAGATAATTCATCTCTATATTTACTTTAGTCTGGTTTGCTTCTGGTACAACATAGCCTGCGAAATAAATTGAGAAAATACATATAATAAATGTTGTAATAAGAAAAGGAGTCATATACCTGTATAAGCTTACGCCGCTTGCCTTAATTGCTGTGGTCTCACTTAAGTTTGCCATTTTACCTGCAGTGAAGAGGGCAGCAAATAAAACTGCAACAGGAATCATTAACTTTATTATCTCAGGGGAAAAGACCAAGTAATAATGAAAGATAATATCCGAGCTGACATTCTGATCAATAAAATCATCAATGTTTTCGATCATATCTATAACAACAAAAATTAAAGTAAAAGCAAGAAGCCCGAAGAAAATTGTCTGCAGAAACTGTTTGATTAAATACCTGTCAATAATTTTCATTTTGGTCCCCTGCGAATTCATCTTCACTTCTGAATTGTTTCGGTATAAGCTTTTTAAGGAAGGAAAAATTAATTGTAACAGTTTCTTTTACTGATTTTATTGTTAAAATAATTCCCGCAATACCGAGTAAAATATTTGCGCTCCACATTCCCCAGAAAGGAGAGAAGAACCCGCGTTCACTAAGCTTTTCACCTCCTATTAAAAAAGCCCAGTAAACAATAAAGAAAAATAAGCTTATGCTGGCTGCTACACCGAATCCGCCTTTCTTAACCATTACACCTAAAGGAGCTCCAATTAGAATAAATATTATACAAGCTGCCGGGATGGAATATTTTTTATGAACTTCAACCATGTACTTATCAATTTCAGCTTGTTCATACTCTACTCTTTTATAACTCGATATAACAAGGTTCCTTGCAGTTTTTACTTTGTTAAGAAGCCGTATGTTTACAACTTCTCTTTTTGTTTCTTCATTCCTTCTGCTGCCAGTTAGCTGATTTCCTTTAAGATACATTTGCTTTTGAGTTTCCTGATGCAAAAAAGTTTGATACTCATTTAATATTTTTTTAAGACTATCAACAATTAAAAGCATATCCTCAGTGCTTAATTCTCTTTCACCTCTTATACCGCCTGGTGTGGATTGCTGAAATGTAAATTGTTCGGCATTCATTGTTATGCGGTGATTATTAAATATAAGCTTGCGGTAAGTATTCGTTTGATAAATATCCGATTCATGAATTTCGCCATTAGTTAAATTCATAATAAGTTTTGACTGATCCTTAGAAAAAAATATTTTGCCTTTCTCGGCGGTAACCACATTTACTTTTCTTGGATTAGTATAATCATAAATAGTTACCTGGGATAAATTGTTTGATTTAGAATCAATATCTCTTGCAAGAATAGCATAATTAGAAACTTCCTGCGAAAAGATTCCCGGTTCAAGAGAGAGAGTTGGTTTTTGTTTTGAAATATCTTGCATAAGTAATTTAGCCTGATGATTGGCATCAGGAAGAACATCATTATTGAAAAGTACAAGCAGGTAAGCAACAATAATTCCTGCGATTAACGGTGCAATCATCATTTTATAAAGACTAACCCCGGAAGATTTGATAATTGTTATTTCATTGTTCTGGGATAAATTTCCAAAAGCCATAAGAGTTGCAACAAGTGTTGCCATTGGCACAACAAGAGCAACCATCCAGGATAAATTGAAAACAATTAATTGAATTATAACCCATGTATCAAGCCCTTTTCCCACAAGTCTGTCTGCAAATTTCATCAGGAACTGAAGAAGAAAAATGCAGAAGAGTGTAAGCAAAGAAAAAATAAACGGAATTAAATGAGCTCTGAGAATATATTTATGCAGCAGCATATAATAATATAAATAAGTGACAGAGGTTTAACAAGGTTATGGTTTTGATTCAAACAATATAGAATAAAATTTTTTATTTTTCATGCAATTAACTAAGTTAGATAGTAATTATTTGAGTAATAAATCTTTTAATTACTTGCAATAATAATTTTCTATTGTTTAAACCGGTTAAATACTGAGGAGTCACAAGTTGGAAGAAATTCTAGGTTATATTAAAAACAATAAACAAAACTATATTGAAGAACTGAAAGAGTTCTTAAAAATCCCGAGCATAAGCACATTAACTGAGAACAAAAATGATATTGCCCGGTGTGCACAATTTGTTTCAGACAATCTAAAAAAAATTGGATTAAGCAGAGTTGAAATTATTAAAACTGAAGGTCACCCATTAGTTTATGGAGAATGGCTTGGTGCACCGGGGAAGCCTACTATTTTAATATATGGGCATTATGATGTTCAGCCTGTAGACCCGGTAGAATTATGGAACAGCCCTCCGTTTGAACCTACGTTAAAGAATGGAAAAATTTTTGCAAGAGGTGCCACGGATGATAAAGGACAAGTTTTCATGCACTTCAAAAGTGCAGAAGCTTATTTTAAGAATGAAGGTAGTCTTCCTCTGAATGTTAAATTTATTATAGAAGGTGAAGAGGAAGTAGGCAGTGAAAGCTTAAATATTTTCCTCAAAAATAATTCTGATCTTCTTAAATGTGATGCTGTTCTGATTTCTGATTCGTCATTGTATGGGCCAGGTATACCAACATTAACATATGGATTAAGGGGAATTGCATACCTTGAAGTTGAAATGATCGGACCAAACCGTGATCTGCATTCCGGAAGTTTTGGTGGTGCAGTGGCAAATCCTATAAACAAAATGGCTCAGCTAATATCAAAACTCCTGGATAAAGATGGGAAAGTTACTATACCGGGTTTTTATGATGATGTTATTAAACTTACAAAGAAAGAGAAGGAAAATTTTAAAACTTTAAAATTCTCTGATAAAAATTTTGCTAAAGATCTCGGTGTTGATGAGCTTAATGGTGAAAAGGGTTTTTCTACTCTTGAAAGATTATGGGCAAGACCAACCTTTGATTGCAATGGAATAATCGGCGGGTTTACAGGTAAAGGTGCAAAAACTGTTATTCCTTCCAAAGTTACTGCAAAAATTAGTATGAGATTAGTTCCGGATCAGGATCCAAATAAAATTGCAAAGTTGTTTGAAAGACATATAAAAAAAATAGCCCCCAAATCTGTAAAGATTAAAGTTACAAATCTGCATGGAGGATATCCGAGCTTAACTAACATTGAAAATCCTGCAAATATTGCTGCTTCAAAAGCAATGGCAAAAGCTTTTGGAAAGAAAACTGTTTTTATGCGTGAAGGCGGCTCAATACCTATTGTAACGGAATTTTCAAAAAAATTAAAAGCTCCTGTTGTACTTATGGGACTGGGTTTAAATACTGAAAATCTTCATTCGCCTAATGAGCATTTTGATCTTAACCATTTTGAACTTGGGATCATAAGCTCAGCATATTTTATGAAGGAGTTTGCTGAAACCAAGTAAAGCTAAGATACGGGCTAAGGCTGAGGTATTGATGCATATAATTATTAGAATCATTTAATTTTTTTTCTTTACCTTAACCTCATCCTTCACCCTTGGTATTTTGCAGGATTTTGGCTCCTGCTTATCAAATTTTTTTCTTATTTTGGTACTTAATCTTCCAAAACAATTTTAAAAATTTAGGAGAATAAAAAACGGAATGAATACACAGACAACTCCACTTATTGATTATCTTGAATCCATGGGATATAAAGTGGAATTAAATAATGGCAATAGTATTGTAAAAAATTATGATAACACTGAAGAAGCGATCAATTCTTTATATGAAGGAGTAGGATTAAGAAATATCTCTCATTCCGGAATAATTGAATTAAAAGGCAATGATGTTTTGGATTTTATTCACAGGATTGCAACTAATGATGTGAAGAATCTTCCGAAAGAGGGAGTTGCCGACACAATCTTTACAACTGAAAAAGGAAGAATAATTGATTATACGACACTTCTTAATTTTGAGAGTCATCAATTATTAATAACCAGTGCGGAATTTAAAAATAAAATAATAAGCTGGATAAATAAATATGTAATTACAGATGACGTTAAACCAGTAATTACAGAAAATAAGTATAATATTTTTGAGTTATTAGGACCACAAGCAGAATCATTTGTAACACTTATATGTGGGAATATTGCTAACCAGATTCAACCTAATACTTTTAAAATAATTCACACTGAAGGAATGCTCTTTTTTGTAGCTAAGGTAAAGGACATAAGAGGTAAAATAAAATTTTGGACTATCTCCGATGAAGAAAATGCAAGACGCTTAACAAAATATATTTTGGATAATAAGGGAATTTTTAATTTTAATTTTGTAGGCGAAGATGCCTATAATTCTTACAGGATTGAACAAGGAATTCCTGCAGCCCCATATGAAATAAATGATGAGGTTAATCCCCATGAAGCAGGACTTATGGATATCGTAAGTTCTACAAAAGGATGTTATATAGGACAGGAAGTTATTGCCCGACTGGAAACATATGATAAAGTTCAGAAGTATATTTCGGGTATTGAATTTCTTGAACAGCCATCACCCGAGGCAAGATTTATTCTTCTGGATGAAAATGGAAAGGAAGCGGGGAATATTACATCATATGTTTTTTCTCTGAAACTAAAAAAATATATTGGGCTTGGTTATGTAAGAAAGAGTTTTAGCGTACCAGAAACAAAACTTACTGCCAAAGACCAATTCCATAGAACAATTCAGGTTGAAGTTAAATCCTTACCATTTAAAAAATGAAAATTTATACTAAAGGTGGTGATAAAGGTGAAACCGGACTTTTCGGAGGTGAGAGAGTACCAAAAGATTCCCTAAGAATTGAGGCCTATGGAACAGTAGATGAGCTTAATTCGTTTATCGGATTAACATTAACAGAAATAAAAGATTCAGAAGTTATAAGGCTTCTTAACAGGATTCAGAATATATTATTTACACTCGGATCAGATTTAGCAGCTCCAGAAAATGAGAACAAAACATATAACATTCCTCGTATTACAAAAAACCACTTTGAAGAGATTGAAAAAGAGATAGATAAATTTGATATCAGGCTAAATGAATTAAGAAACTTTATCCTGCCAGGTGGATGTAAAAGCTCAGCATTACTTCATATATGCAGGACAATCTGCAGGAGAGCTGAGAGGAGAGTAGTGACATTAAGTAATGGAGTGAATCTTAATCCTGAAATTATTATTTTCCTAAACAGATTATCAGATTTGTTCTTTGTTCTTGCCCGTTATGAAAATAAAGTCTCCGGGATAGAAGATGTAAAATGGCAGCCTTAGCTATTGTCTTTACTCATATTTATTGCTGCCTATTGATTTTAACCGGGGGTGAAATTGGTTTCGACGGGGTTGAAGAGACATTGAACTGCACACCGTGTTCCCCGAGTACACGTAAAACAATTGGGAATAAAACAATAACTGGCGAATATAACTACGCCTTAGCTGCTTAATTAAATGAGCAGCCGTTCTCCTTTCTCTCTCATACCGGGGTTTGGAAGAACGTCGTTTAGGTATGATAGCTGATTCTGTTGCCTGTGCAGATAAAGCGAATTTTTAAGCAGGTAAGCTTAAAGTGATCCACGTTTGTTTGGTAGCTTTAAGTTAAAATAAAAACAGACTAAGTGTGTAGATGTTCTTTGGATCCTAACTTCGGACGCGGGTTCGACTCCCGCCACCTCCACCAATTGTTAACTTCGGTTAACTTTACTTTACCCCATTTAAGTCATAGTTTAGAAAATGCTCTGAAAAGAGCATTTTTTATTTATTGATTGTCAACCCTGATTAAACAAAATAAAGAGGAAGTGTGTGAATAGTGTGTGAAGTTTATTATATTTGGGATGTAGTCGAACCTAAATTTCAAAGAGAGAAAAATTATGATAATTCATTTTTACCTGGAAAGAAAATTTCTTAAAAATCCCGAAAAAAATATATATGCTTATATAAGAGGATTGCATCAGGATAAAACTCTTATACTTAATACGGGTCAAAAAATAAATCCTTTGAATTGGGATAAAGAATTTGAAAGAGCTTTCGAGAAAGGAATAAATAAAAGTGCAGGAGCAAAAGAATTAAATTATTTCTTGGATAGTTACAAGGAAGATATTAAAAGAACAATACGGGAAATTATAAGAGATAATCCTTCTAGTGATTATGAAACTATAAAAAGTACAGTATTAGAAAAATTTGGTAGAGTTCAAAAATCACAGTTATCATTTTTTGAAGCTTTGGATTTATTTATAACTACAAGAAAAAAAGATCTTAGCTATGATTCTATCAGGAAATTCACAACTATAAAAAATCACTTAATCGAATTTGAAAAAAGTGAAAGAATAAAACTTACATTTGCAAAAATAGATATGCTTTTTTATGATAAACTTTTGAATTTTCTTCTTGATGAAAAAAAGAATGTGAACAATTCTGCTTACAAAATAATTGGCTTGTTAAAAATATTTTTGAAATGGGCTTATGACAGGGGAATAAATAAGAACCTGACTTTTCAAAGATATAAAATTAAAGAGGAGAAGGTTGATATTGTTACTTTAACAAACCAGGAATTAGATAAAATATCGGGTTTAGATTTATCAAGGAATAAAAGATTAGATAAAGCAAGAGATTTATTTGTATTTGGTTGCTATACCGGTGGTAGATTTTCGGATTTAAGTAAAATTGGATGGGAAGATATTAAAGAAAATACCTGGTATTTAAGAGTTAAGAAAACAAGGGATGTATTGGAAATACCATTATTAGATGAAGCTATTGCATTAATTAATAAATACAAAGATCAGCCAACACCCTTACCAAGAATAAGTAATCAAAAATTGAATGTCTATATAAAAGAGGTTTGTGTTTTAACTGAAATAAATGATCCGGTAAAAATTATAAGGTACAGAGGAAATGAGCCTCTAGTGTTTGAAGGTCCAAAGAATGAATTTGTTTCTGCGCATACTGCTAGAAGAACCTTCATTACTCAATCTTTATTAAGAGGAATGAAAGCTGAAATAGTTATGAGTATTTCCGGTCATAAAAATTTCAAAACCTTCAAAAAATATCTGGATATAACAAGAAAAGATAAACAAGAGGAGTTGAGAAAAGCATGGAATAAACCAACACTTAGTATTGTGAATTTTAATAATGAATGAAATCAGAAAATTCTATCTACCTTAGACATAATAAACGGACGAATTACTACAAAAATTTAATCATAGAAGAATCAGCCAGAATGAAGGTGTTTATCTAAAGGAAATGATTTGAATGCTGAGCTTACTTAGAGTAATCTATAAAGATTTCTTTATTCTTCTTTAAACTTTACCCTCCTTTTACTAATTTCCATTCCACTATGCATTATTCATTTAAAAATGGGGACTCCCGAATGATTCTTCACTTTCTGAGGTTCTCAATTCAGGGGTCTTAAATGTTACCTGAACAACAAGCCCGACAAAAAATTGATAAGAAACTCACTCAAGCTGGCTGGCTTGTACAGGATTATAAATCTTTCAATCTATCTGCTGGATTTGGTATTGCAGTATGTGAATATCCAACTGAATCTGGTTCTGCCGATTACATTCTTTTCATTGATCGTAAACCTATTGGAGTTATTGAGGCGAAAAAAGCAGGTGTTACATTAAGTGCTGTTCACGATGTTCAAACAACTAGATATGCTTCAGATAAACTTAAGTTTATTATAAAAGAAACTGAGCTCCCCTTTCAATATGAATCAACCGGAATAGAAACTTACTTTACAGATATAAGAGATCCTGTTCCAAGACAAAGGGAAATATTTCATTTCCATAAACCGGAAACTCTTGATGAATTATATAAACAGAATAGCACACTAAGAAAACATCTTCAATCATTGCCTCCCCTTCAAACAGATGGATTAAGACTCTGCCAGATTGAAGCAATAACAAATCTTGAAAGATCATTCGCTTCAAACCGTCCGAGAGCATTAATACAAATGGCGACAGGTGCCGGTAAAACTTTTACTGCAATTACTTCTGTTTATCGTCTATTAAAATATGCTAAAGCAAAACGTATCCTCTTTCTTGTTGATACAAGAAATCTCGGCAAGCAGGCTGAGCAGGAATTCCGCGCATTCAAACCAAATGATGATAAAAGATTATTCCCTGAACTTTATAATGTGCAGCGTCTGCAGTCTAACTTTATTGATATGAAAGGGCAGGTCTGCATCAGCACTATACAAAGGATGTATTCAATTCTTCGGGGTGAGGAACTTGATGAATCTCTTGAGGATGAATCTCTTTATGAATCTAAATTTACAATTAAACCTAAAGATGTTGCTTACAATCCTGGTGTTCCTATTGAAAGTTTTGATTTTGTAATAATAGATGAATGCCACCGCTCCATTTATAATCTCTGGAAACAGGTGCTCGATTATTTTGATGCTTTTATGATCGGGCTTACTGCAACACCTGATAAAAGAACTTATGCGTTCTTCAATGAAAATCTTGTTAGCCATTATGAGCATAAGCAGGCGGTGGCGGATAACGTAAGCTTGACCGTGATGTTGTTAATCCCAGCCAGATAAGAAATATTATTAGAACGTACCGTGAAAAACTTAAAACAGATCTCTTCCCTGAAAGAGATGAAGTTCCCAAAACATTGATCTTTGCGAAGACCGACAGCCATGCCGAGGATATTGTTAAGATTGCCCGTGAAGAATTTGATGAAGGGAATGACTTCTGCAAAAAGATTACTTACAATGTAAAGAATGAAGATCCCGAATCTATCCTTCAGCAGTTCAGGACGGGCTATTATCCCCGTATTGCCGTTACAGTTGATATGATTGCAACCGGTACGGATGTAAAGCCGATTGAAGCCCTTATCTTTATGCGTGATGTCCGTTCGCGTAATTATTTCCAGCAGATGGTAGGAAGAGGAACCCGCACATTAAACAAGGATGATCTTGTTAAAGTTACTCCCAGCGCCAAAGCAAACAAAAGCCGCTTCGTAATTGTTGATGCTGTTGGTGTGTTTAAGACTGTGAAGATTGACTATCCCGCAGTTGATAATAAACCAACTGTTCCTCTTAAAGACCTGATGAAGATGGCAATACTTGAAAGGGATGAAGATACTTTAAGCTCTCTTGCATCCCGTTTAACAAGACTCGACAAGCTGGTTACAGAAAAGGATAGAGAAAAATTCAAAGAGCTTTCCGGTGGAAAAACTCTGAGCGATGTAGTCAAAGATTTAATGAATGCTTATGATCCTAATACATTGACCGAAACAGCAAAAGAAAAATTCAATCTACCTGCTGATAAAGAACCAGATGAAGAACAGATTAAGCAGGCTGCAGATACACTCTCCTTAAATGCAGTTAAGCCTTTTGATAAACCTGAGCTGAGAGATTTTGTAGAAACAGTAAGACAAAAAATTTACCAGGTTATTGATAATACCAATATTGATAAAGTTACTTTTGCAGGATACGATAAAGATGCAAAAGAGAAAGCCGAAGAAATAATTAACAACTTCCGGAAGTTTATTGATGAAAATAAAGATGAGATAATTGCATTAAAAATTATATATCGTATGAAAAGTCATCCCGAACTTGTTTCGGGATCTCAGGAGAACCTGAAACGAGTTCAGGTTGACAAACACACTCTAACCTTCGATGCTCTGGAAGGTTTACGTGATGCTCTGCACTCCTCTCCCTACCATTTAACTCCCGAAATTATCTGGAATGCCTACGGAAGAATTTATCCGCAAAAGGTTAAAGGAACTACAGCAGTAAGAATTCTTACAGATATTATTTGTCTTATAAGGTTTGAACTTGGTATTTACAAAGAGCTTGAGCCACGAAAAGAAATTGTTGACAGAATCTTTAAGGACTGGATATTTAAAAAGAATGCAGGACCCAAACAATTTACTGAAGAGCAGATGGAATGGCTTAGAATGATTAAAGACCATATTGTTATCTCTGTAAGAATAGAGAAAGAAGATTTTGAATACACTCCGTTTAATGATGAAGGCGGGCTTGGAAAAATGTGGAAGTTGTTTGGCGAGGGAACTGAAGAAGTTATTAAAGAATTAAATAATGAGTTAGCAGCTTAATTTTATTTTATCTTCATTGTTTTCGGTTTCAATAAGAATACGCGATAGATTTTTTTCCCATTGAAACAATGATTCATTCCTCACTCCTTCAAAGTTCCAGTCAGGTATTTCTATTTCAAGATTTTGTCTTGCATTTTTTATGCTTGCATAAGAAATACCTATTTTAATTAACAAGGGATCATCCGGTAGGATATAAAAATCAAATATTCCTCCTATTGATGAATCTGCTGCAGAGGAATAGGTTTGAGAAATTAAATTGTTACCAGACCATATTTTTGCTGAAGAAAATGATTGGTTAAATTGAGCTACAAAATAAAGATTTTGTCTGTTATCTTCGCCGCAAAAGCCGCCGCTAATATTGCTTCCTTCAATTTCATTGTGAGAAACAATATTGATTGAACCACCACCAATAAGATTAAGACTTCTTCCCACATCAAATAAAATATGAGCTGATATTAGACTGTCAGAACTAAATTTAATAAAACTTGATCTTGTTGTTGCAGTAACTTCACCTTTTAATTTAACTTCATCTAAAAATAAAGAATAATAACCAGGTTCAGCCTTTTCATTTGAATAAGGTGACCTATAAGACTCAGGAATGAATTCCGAATTATTTTTAGTTGCTGTAATTATTATGCTTCCAAGATCAGCACAGCCGGTTCCGCTTAAATGATTATTACCAAAACCATAAAAATATTTTTCCCCATAAATATAACCTGATGGAGAACCCGGAGAATTATGTGGACTGATTGAAACCATTCCCCAAGGTACAACAGCTCCCGGAAAAGTATTTCCCCCATTAGCTGTTCCTATAAATGGATTTACATATTGAGTTGTTTTAGTTTGACATTGGATTAATGATATCGAAAGAAATAAAAGAGTAAAAATTTTTAACATTGCAAAAAATAATTTAAAGATTAAAAAATAAAAAAAATTAAACCTGAGGGAAATTATACCACCTTTAGATAAAATAGAAATTTATGGAATAGTGTAAGGGTGAAGTTAAGAAAGCGCCATAAAATTAGCAAAATTGCAAACGATTGTGCATTTTTAAATAAGAAAATGAATTAAATTTCAATTTTTACTTGACAACTTATTTCTTTCAACCTAAATTAGAACAAACGATTGTGCACAAAATGAAGAAAAGCACTACTCTTAAAAACATTGCTAATCAGGTTGATGTTTCTGTATCAACAATTTCCAGAGTTCTTAATGGGAAATCAAAACATTATCGCATTAGTGAGGAGACTCAACAATTAATACTTAACGCTGCCAAAGAATTAAATTATTCTCCTAACCAGTTAGCAAGGGGGCTAAGACTTAAAAGAACTAACACGCTTGGCTATATCACTCCGGATATATCAAATCCATTTTTTTCTAACATAGCAAAGGTTGTTGAAAAATATGCAAGGAAACTAGGTTACTCAATTATTCTTTGTGATAGTGAAGAAAATACAGATATAGAAGCAAATTCGATTCAGCTACTGATAGATAGAAAAATTGATGGATTAATTATTTCACCTGTTGGACAAACAGTTGACCATCTTAAAGAAACCTATAACAGAAATATACCAATTGTTCTGATTGATAGATTCTTTCCTGATTTTGATCTCCCATATGTTGCCTCAGATAACTACAAGGGTGCTCTAGAAGCAACTTCGTACCTTATTGAATGCGGACATACGCGGATAGCTTATATCCAGGGCTTAAAAAATACTTCTCCTAATAATGAAAGAGTAAAAGGATTTAAAGATGCTCACAGGAATTTCGGAATCGAATTCGATGATTCATTAATCGTAGGTAACAGTTTTGGAGAAGAGAACGGTTATATAGAAATGAAACTGTTAGTAAAAAGAAATAATAAACCTTCAGCGGTTTTTGCTGGTAGTAATCTTATATCACTTGGAGCTTTAAAAGCATTAGCTGAAGAAAATTTAAAAGTACCGGATGACATTTCAATGATCTCTTTTGACGATCAGCCATATTCAAGATTTCTAGCGACGCCTATGACAACTGTTTCTCAGCAAGGCAGTCAAATTGGTCAATTGGCTACAAAAATTCTGATAGATTTAATTGAAACGAATAAGCAGTTCGAACCCAAAGGAATTTTATTGCCAACTACATTAATCAAAAGAAATTCAGTAAGAATTATTGAAGATGCAGAAATAACCGGAAACGGTAAGGCAAATAGTATTTTATCTTAAACTATAAATCTTAATTGATAAACCAAAAG
The DNA here is from genome assembly GCA_001802865.1 of Ignavibacteria bacterium RBG_16_34_14. Classification (GTDB taxonomy): domain Bacteria; phylum Bacteroidota; class Ignavibacteria; order Ignavibacteriales; family Ignavibacteriaceae; genus RBG-16-34-14. The sequence goes on along the minus strand of MHAF01000009.1, from coordinate 7,363 downwards.
TCTCTGTATAAAATGTGAGAGACCATCAGGAACTGTGCTTAATACAAAAAAAATAATTATGAAAAAAAATATATTTTTCAATCTTGCTATAATTTTCCTGTTTGTTTCAATTAATTGCGGAGGAGATAATAAAAAAAATAAGAGCGACAATGTTGAAATAGTTTTTTGGCACAGCTTTATTTCCTCAACTGTTCCGGCGTTAAATGAGCTTATTCAAAAATTCGAAAAAGAAAACCCTGGTTATAAAATTAATGCTCAATACATTCCTTCAGGTGATCCATTAATACAAAAGCTTATCACTTCAATTCAAAGTAAAACTGCACCCGATATTTCCTGGCTGCATTCCGATTTTATTGAGGATCTTGTTGAAGCAGATGCAATTTATAAAATGGATCAATTCATAAAAGGCAAAGATGGAATTTCCGAAGAAGATTTAAATGATATTTACCCCTCTCTACTGCAATATTCTTCATGGAAAGAGACTTTGTACAGCTTACCAATGGAAGCAACTAACCTGGCTCTTCTTTATAATAAAAATATGTTTAAGAAAGCAGGATTAGATCCGAACCATCCGCCACAAACATGGGAGGAGCTAAAATCTTATGCAAAAAAATTAACTATAGATAAAAATAATGATGGAACGTTTGATCAGGTTGGTTTTTTTGTCCCGGTATTTCCTGCAGCCGGTCCACTTGGAAGCTGGATGGTATGGCAGTTCACGCCGTTTTTATGGCAGGCTGGGGGAAGCTTAATAGATAAGGAACAAACAAAAGTTCTTTATAATAGTGATGCAGGGGTTCAGGCTTTAACACTTTGGCAGGAAATGTACAATGATCAAAAGCTAAGTACTTTTACAAATCTTTTTGAGAATGCTTTTGTGTCCGGCAGTTTAGCTATGGCAATGGATGGCCCCTGGAATTTACCACGATATAAAGAATTATTGAAAAATATAGATTGGGCTTTTGCACCTCTTCCATCTGGACCGGCAAAAAATGCTACAGTTGTTGGAGGCGAATATCTTGCAATATTTAAACAAAGTAAAAATCCTGATGTTGCCTGGAAATTTATAAAATGGATGATTCAGCCGGAAGTTCAAGCATTTTGGTCAATGAAATCAGGTTATTTACCAATCCGGCATGCAGTATCTGAAGTACCTGAGTTTAAAGAATATTTAAAAAACCATTCTGATTTTAGAGTTTTTGTTGATCAGTTAGAATTTGGGCGTGCTGAAAAAATGGATTATGAAGCACTTGAAATTACAAGGAATTTTGCTGAAGCTATTGAGAGAGCAACTGTGGGTAAAGTTGATGTTAAGAGGGCTTTAGATGAATCTGCAGAAAAATCTAATAAGCTTTTAAAAAACGCTAGAGAATAAAAAATGATTAGTACTTCCCCTGAGGTTCAGGAAGAAAAATTAATACTTGCTTCATCTATTAAGGGAGGAAAAAATAAACTTCATGGAAAAGAAAAGAAAGGAGATCTTTTACCCGCACTTCTTTTTCTATCTCCTACACTAATAATATTCACCACTTTTATTTTATTTCCTGTTTTCTTTTCTTTTTATCTGAGTTTTCATGAATGGAACATGTTTAGTGGTGAAACAACGTTTATTGGGATAGATAATTATGTAAGAATGTTTAATAACGAAGAATTTTGGGAAGTCTTTAAAAATACAGCTATTTATACTTTTGGTACTATCCCACTGAATATGTGTTTTTCTCTACTTGTAGCCTATATACTCCATAAAAAAATCATGGGGAAAAAATTATTAAGAACTGCTTTCTTTGCACCAGTTGTTATATCTCCTGTTGCAGCTGCTGTTATTTGGAGATGGATGTACGATCCTAACTTTGGACTTATAAATTATTCTATAGGAATTTTTGGAATTGATCCAATTAATTGGTTAAATGACCCTGTTGCTGCAATGGCAGCTTTAATAATTATGGGAGTTTGGAAAACTTTTGGAATAAACATGGTTCTTTTCTCAGCTGGTCTGCAAGCAATTCCTGAACATTACTACGAAGCAGCACAAATTGACGGCGCAAACCAGTGGACTAAATTCTGGAATATTACTGTTCCTCTTTTGGCTCCAACTACTTTTTTTATAATGGTCATGTCAATTATAAGTTCTTTCCAGGTTTTTGATATTGTTTATGTGCTTACTTCTGGCGGGCCATTGGGAGCAACTAAGGTTTTAGTATTCTACGTTTATGAACATGCTTTTAAATTTTTTAACATGGGTTATGCTTCAGCTGCTGGTTATGTACTTTTTGCTATCCTTTTTGCTATTACACTACTCCAGGTTAAGTATATGAAAAACAAAGTTTATACATTCGGATAGTCAAATGTCTGCCGCAAAAATCGGAAGCATATCGAAGTCTTTTTTAGAACATATATTTATCTATATACTTGCGTTCATTACAATAGCACCTTTTATATGGATGTTTCTAACTTCCGTAAAAGATATGGCAGATATTTATGTCTATCCGCCTCAATGGCTACCATCGGTATTCCATTTTGATAATTACATTAAAGTTTTTGAAGCTGCCCCATTTGCAAGATATTATATGAACAGTTTTTTTGTTGCTGCTGTTGTTACCCTTGGACAATTAATTACCTGTTCATTAGCTGCTTACGCATTTGCACGTTTAAATTTTAAAGGAAGGAACACTCTATTCCTTTTGTTTCTTGGAACAATGATGATACCTTATAATGTTACTATGATACCCAGCTTTATGGTTTTATACTGGTTAGGGTGGGTTGATACTTACCAGGCTTTGATTGTACCGGGATTAGCTTCTGCTTTTGGAACTTTTTTACTGAGGCAATTTTTTATCACAATTCCAAAAGAGCTTGAAGAAGCTGCTTACCTTGATGGTGCAAGCAAATTTACAGTTCTTAAAAAAATTATTATTCCTTTATCTAAACCCGCTTTAGCCACTCTGGCCATCTTTACTTTTATGGGAGTTTTCAATGATTTTATCTGGGCATTAATTGTACTTAATTCTGAAGATTTAAGGACAGTGCAGCTTGGACTTGCAATATTCAGAGACAGATATTTAACTCAATGGGATCTTTTAATGGCAGGTTCTGTAACCGCAGTCATGCCTATTTTACTTGTCTTCTTCTTTGCACAAAAATATTTTATAAAAGGGATTACTCTCAGCGGACTTAAAGATTAAGATGAAACTTTTACTAAGCTTTATATTATTTTTTTTTGGTGAGATCTTTTCCCAGGATATTCCTTCAACAAGTACAGGCGAAATAAAATTTTATGTGGACTATTCTGCTTTCAAAGGGAAGGAAGGAAAAACATACCAGGAATTTTATTTAATGATTCACGCTGATCAATTAATATTTATCGGCAGTGAAAACCTATCTAATAACAGTCGGGATAAAAATGCTTCCTTTAAAGTTTCTTCTATAATCAAAAATCAAAATAACGAAGAAATTTCAAAACAAGAATGGTTGACCAATGCTCTCCTTAACCGGGATTCAATTGATTTGAGAACCTTAGTGGTTTATGATAAGTGGGCAGAGATTTTGGATCCCGGTTTTTATAAAATTTCTGTAAACGTAACTGAACAGGAACATAAAACTTCAGGCTATACAGAATTTAAAATTAATGTTCCTTCTTTTAATGAAGAAAATTTATCAGCAAGTGATATTGAATTTATTACAAGAGTTGAAGAGAAAAAGGAAGAAAACCAATTTGAAAAGAATGGAAGAATTATAATACCAAATCCATGGAGAAGATATGGATTACTAATTTCTAGACTCTCTTTTTACTATGAAATTTATAACATTCAAAATCCTGATCAGGATAAATTTCTTTCGGTTGATTATTCAATTATTAATCAAAATAATATTGAGGTAAAAAAACTTTCCGGAGTTGAAGTTAAAAAAACCGGAAAAGATTTAAGCATAATTCACGCAATTGATTTAGAGGGTTTGAATTCAGGAATTTACACTCTGAAGGTTGAAATATCAGATGAAAATGAAAATCAAAAATGTTCCTTATTAAGAAATTTTGAAATTATTCAAATAGATTATTTATCCAATAATCCTCAGCTAACTGAAGAGGAAGCTGAAACTAGTGGGAAACTTATAGAATATTTAGCTACACCGCAGGAATATAATATTTATAAAAATCTTTCCTTACAGGGCAAAACAAAATTTCTTATGAGCTTCTGGAAAGAAAAAGATCCTTCTCCCGGCACAATTGAAAATGAATATCTTCAGAGCATTATGCAAAGATTTAATTATGCAAACCAGAATTTTGGCTGGGGTAAAATTGAAGGATACAAAACTGATAAAGGCAGAGTATTAATAAAATATGGTATGCCTGATGAGACAGAAAGTTATTCTTCAGAAGCAAATAGCGCACCTTACGAAATCTGGACTTATACAAAAGATAAAAGATTTATTTTTGTTTTTGGAGATACAAACTCCAGTGGGAACTATATTCTACTTCATTCAACCAAAGAAGGTGAAATTTCTAACTATAACTGGAAAGATTATATCCGGTCTTTATAGTAAAACGAGCAGGATTAAAATGAAAACTCTAACCAAATTTTATTTTAAAACATTTTTTTCAATTTCATTAACAGCATTATTTATATTCTCCTCATGTAATGAAGAAAATGATGGACTTGCACCTTATGTTGGATCTCCAAAGTTATCAAACATTATAGTTCAGGATAGTACATTTTGGCCTAAAATTAATTGGTTAGGCGGATATGTTTCTGTCTTAGGAATTAATAAAGGACCAAGAGCTGCTCTTGACAGCACTTTAGTATTCCTTGTATATAAGGGTGGAAATGATATTCATTATCCGGTTACATTTAATGAGATTCCTCCCGGGGCGCAAGATTTAACCACACAATATGGTGGAAGCAGAGTTGATTCATTAACAGAAGATGGCACATATACTTTTTGGATTTTGAAGGAGACTGAATGGAATCAGATTTCTGCGATGTCAAATAAAATTCTTATTTATGATTCCACACTCTCAACTACACTCCGGGTTGATGGAGACACTGTAAGGTTATCAGGGAGCGCACATTTTCAGATTGTCAAACCAGTGAATGTTTATATTAATTTAGTTAATATAAGACAATCCCGGGGTAGACTGGGTGATCTGGCAATTGAAGTAACAAATAAATCTAATAACCCTATTATATCATTTACTGTAACACAGATTGAAGATTCATTAATATCAGCAATAGGAATTGTTGAAGGAGGTCAATTCGACCCTGATGGTGAAATCTGGAATGCATTATCTGTGAGTGATAGTGCCGGACAAATACAATATGGAAAAGCAAACATAATAAGTTCACCGGTTGTTGCTGGAGAAAATATTCCAGGAACCCAGGTTTTTGTTGAATACCCGGAAGGTGGATTAAAACACAATGCTACTTACTACGTATGGATTGCAAATAAATTTTGGGATGGTGAAGGGAGAATACTTTCAACGAATTACTATGAATATATAGTGTTTGACACTAATTAATGACAACAGTTATAGATCGGAGAAATTAATGAAACAAAATAAAACTGTTTATACTATTTTTTTAATGCTCTCTATCAATTTTTCATTATTTGCCGGTGATGCAAATTTTTCTACCGCGTCAAGAGCAAAAACTCTTTCATTAAACGGATTATATTTTGCCGGAAGTGATGGACTGCAATCTGTTCTCGGAAATCCCTCAGCAATTACTTTCCTAAATTCTAAGGGATTAGAATTTTTTATTGTAGATAATGTTGGTCAGCAGGAATTTGAAAATTTCAATAATGATCTTTTTAAATCATTTCAGGATGATGATTTTAGTTTTGGAGGTGGAATATTCTGGTCCTTCTCACCATCATTTACTGCTTCTCTCTCTTACCAAAGGGGAGTGGATTATAAAATAAACTGGCCGTATGTAAATTTATTTATCGGTGATTCCAGCACTTCATTATTAACCTTTGATTTTTTCAATCAGTTAACAATTGATGCTGCTTCAGCTTCTTTTGCTGCTGCTTTTGATAAATTATCTGTTGGTATTTCAGCGCATTATTATTATGTGGAACAACATACTTCATTCCCTAGAACTAATGAAAGATGGAATGATACTTTGGGACTGCCAGGATACCAGTTTAATTACAATCAGGATGGCTATTCATTTGGTTTTAATATAGGGGCTTCTTTACAATTGAATGAGCAGCTAAGGATTGGCGTTATGTCCAGAAGCGGCTTTAAAACTAATCTTGAAGGAACTGCCTCAAGCAGAATGTTAGCTGTATTGGATTCTGTTCCTTCAAATGTAAATCTCTCCGGGACTTTTGAAATGCCCTGGATTTTTGGCGGAGGTTTAATTTATGAATGGACCGATAATTTAAAAGTCAATGTTGATGTACAGTATAATTTATGGAGCAGTATTCAGAAGACATTTGATTTTACTTTTGATAATTCCACTTGGCAGCAAAATCTTTCTTCAATCGATTCTTTGACAGGAATTAATCCGTTAAGCTTTACCCTTTCTTTTGATAATACAATAGATGCAGGCTTTGGAATTGAATATAAAACATCTGAAGTTGTTTTAAGAACAGGATATCGTTTTTCTCAAAGTCCTAATACCGATGCTGCATATAATATGCTTTTTCCTTCGGTTGATCAACATTGGGTTTCTTTAGGGATCGGTTATCAGGATGAAAATCTATTAATTGATGCGGTTGTTGCATATGCTTTTGGAATTTCTACTGATGTCATTAATTCAGAATTCAGAAATTTGACCGGCAATTATAGTTCGACTGTAGTTTTACCAGCTATCACATTCAGATATTTACTCTAAGGTAAATAAATGATTCACTTAATTATCAATTCAATAATCCGCTAAGGAGGTCGTATGAGGAAGTTCAAACTATTTTTCATCGGACTGCAGCTTGTTATTTTTAGTCCATTTGTTAAAGGACAGGGAGAACGATTGGAGCTTAATGTTCCGATAGTAGACCCAACAGCAATAACACTCGATGCACAAATGAATGAAGCTGCCTGGTCTGGTGCAGGGGAGGTAAACCTTATAACATCTACCGGTTATAATATCTTTCATTTTCCCTATGGAAGAGAAGGCTTATTAGAACCGGAATATGATGAATATTATGCAAGGCTATTATGGTCTGAAGATACTCTGTTTGCATTTATACATATAGATGAAGTTGTAAATGATACAGCAGGCTTATGGTGGGGAGGACAATGGGTAGGCGACCAATTGTTTGTAAGCTTGTCAAACAGGTTTGCAGTAGAAATGGATGATGATGGAGTAACCTATGATGGGAATGTATATGCAGCACCCGATGGTCCATATCATTATTTAATACTTGG
>MHAF01000008.1:775-8542 GCA_001802865.1 Ignavibacteria bacterium RBG_16_34_14 | reverse complement strand
TTTGTTCTCAACTTATTCTTATTCACAAGCTGATTTAGACTTAAGATTGTATTTTATTCCCAATGGTCCGCCTTATATTAATAGAGAGGTACATTTTGGTTTAGATTCAACAGCTACAGATAGCATAGATTTACATTTAGGAGAAAGTAATATTCCACCAGATGGATGTTTTCTTGGTGCTAACTGCGTCATATTTGCCATTCCAATAAATAATTTTAATGGATTTATAAGTTGGAAAGATTTCAGGTTTGGTGAATTGCCATATTCTGGACAGAAGGAACATAGATTATTAATTGGGGGATTAATAGTAACTGATTTAGAAATGATTTGGAATTTCCCTTCGGGGGTAAACGTTCTTCTTAAAGATATAATTTACGGAACTTTGTTTAACCTTCAACTGCAAGATTCTGGTTCTTATGTTTTTACAGATTCATTGTTGAACATATTTAATAAATTTAAAATGATTGTTACTTATGATAATGTAATTCCGGTTGAACTTTCTTCTTTCACAGTTAAAGTAGTTAATAATAAAGTACATCTTAATTGGGTAACTGGAACCGAAACTAACAATTCAGGATTTGAGATTGAAAGAACTCAAATCTCAAATTTCAAATCTCAAAACCAGTGGGAGAAGATTGGTTTCGTTTCCGGTTTTGGAACTACAACGGAATCAAAATCATACTCATTTACAGATGACCTGTCCCGCTTACGGGAAAATATTAGTTCTAGTATTTACAAATACCGTCTCAAGCAGATTGATTATGATGGCTCATTTAATTATTCTGACGAAGTTGAAGTAGAAGTTAATCTTCTTCCAAAAGAATATGTACTTTATCATAATTATCCGAATCCTTTTAATCCTTTCACAACAATCAAGTTTTCAATTCCAAAACAAACACAATTAAAATTAAACTTGTACAATGTACTTGGAGAGTTAGTTAAAACAATTACAGAAGGATTATACGAACCGGGAAACTATGAAGTAACTCTAAATGCAAATGAACTTCCAAGCGGAATTTATATTTACAAATTTGAAAGCAGTGAATCTGTACTAAGTAAAAAATTAATTTTAATTAAGTAGAGAAAAAAATGATAATTAAAATCATCCACGAAATAATTATAAGATTTTAGATTTTGAGGTTTATATGAAAATTTTATACAAAGTAATTTTAATTTTTTCTTTATTCATTATAAATTCTTATTTCCCGGAAGGATTATATGCTCAAAATCGCTTTGAGAACTGGATTCTAACTTCCAAAGGATGGAATTTGATTTCTGATTTTTCTATGGAAGCTGATGTCCAAAATAATAGTGCAGCGACGTTTTCAGATACATTAATTTTACAAATTCCGGATGTGTGGGAAGCTATACTTTATGTCATTGATATAAATAAAGATGGATACAATGAAATTATAGTCTCAGTTGTCCACTCAAATGGTATTGGAAAAATATATGCTTTTAATCGGGAATGGATATCCTTACCGGATTTCCCATTTCAGTTACCAAGAAATTCTCTTGCACAACTTTCTTTTTATGATGAGATCATTATAGCTTCATATGTTGCACCAGATAAAAAAGCATATTTCCTTGGAATTAATTCTGAAGGTTATCAAGTTATTCCGGAAGTATTGGTAGGAGAAGTAATGCATTTTACTAAAGATCCTGTAGTTGCTGATATTACAGGAGATGGAAAAGAGGAAATTATTTTTTTATATGCAAATGGAGAAACCCTTCAGTCTAAACTTATTTTTTATAATCCGAGAGACCTAAACATTATTGTTGATTATTCCTTACCATACTCCCAGGTTACTCCTGCAATTGGAGATATAGATGGAGATGGTGTAAATGACGTTGTTCATGAAACAGGTATTTTTTTTGATGAACATATTATTTTATGGGCTTTTAAGGGGGATGGAACATTTATAAGTGGATTTCCAAAAACGGTAACTAAAACAACAGATTTTGCAGGGGTTCAACTTGCGGATTATCTCGGAGACAGCAGACCGGAAATTATACTTCAGCTACTGGATTATCCAAATGATGTTATTAAACTGTTGAGTTCTGAAGGTGAGGAACTTATAGTTCATTCATTTACCCCAGTTACCTGGGCAGGACCATATTATTCAGCTTTTGGAAAGTATACATACAATTCATTACTTAATAATCCGCCTATTTTAATTATTATAAGAGGAGCGGGTCTTTATTACTTCGATATGCTAAATAATCTTCATGAATCGGTTAATCTTACCTTAAACCCCGGTGGCTTGATAACATATAGAACTTTACCCAATGATACTACAGATTGTGAACTTTTTACCGTTGCTGTTCAAACAAGTACTAATTTTTTTTCCAGAGTATATGTTATAGATAAGAATAAACAAATTGTTAAACAGATTAATCTGAATCATGCTGAAAATATACGGATATTTGATATTGAAAATAATGGTACTCTGGATGTTATTTACCATAACAACGGCTCATTCTATGTTATAACAGATTTTTATCAATATGATCCCGAAAAAATCGAATGGCCATATGAAAAACATGATCTTGGTAGAACCAGTAATTATAATTTTTCTAACAGTATTACTCCAGTAGAATTAACTTCGTTTACTTCATCTTTTTCAGGTTCATCGGTGGAATTAAACTGGACAACTGCAAGCGAGATTAACAATTTTGGTTTTGAAATTGAAAAATCTAAGAATTCTAATGTCTATAATGAAATGTGGTATACAATAGGATTTATATCTGGTAACGGAACTACAACTGAACCAAAGTCTTACTCGTTCATAGATGATAATGTTACTTCAGGAGTTTACAAGTACCGCCTTAAGCAGATTGATTATGACGGATCGAACAAATATTCTGATGAAATTAAAATAGTAGTTTTTCCAGGAGAATTTGTTCTTGAGCAGAATTATCCGAATCCGTTTAATCCAAACACAGTGATCAGTTATCGGTTACCAGTGAACAGTAATGTCACACTTAAGGTTTATGATATATTAGGCAACGAAGTAGTAATACTTGTTAATGAAGAAAAACAACCCGGGGTTTATGAAGTTGAGTTTGATGCTTCGAATCTTTCAAGCGGGATTTATTTTTATCAGTTAAAAGCTGATGGTTTTGTTCAAACCAGGAAAATGATTTTACTCAGATAATTATTAAGGATTCCTATCTTTTTCTTAAAAATAAAAATCCATCTTTAAATGTAAATTTATATCTTTGGGTAGAGAGTAATAAAAATCTTTACTCATTTTATAATCCGAAGGTAAATATGAAATTTCTGCTGATACTGCTTACCGTTTTCACTTTCAGCCTTCAATGGAATGCACAAACCAAAGAACCAATAAAATCGTTAGACGAACTTATGCCTGATGGTATTTTCTCACAAGTCCCTGATGATATTCGTCATTCAAAACCTTATTTAAGATACAGATGGTTTTATGAACAGAGAGCTTATCCTTTCAACTTTATTCCTGAAGATGCATATAGCAGATCTTTAGAGCAAAGAGATGAATTAAGACGAAATGCCGGAGAAAGAAATATTCCCGATTTTAGTTGGACAAATAAGGGACCAACTCCCGGTTATTATTTTGCCTATGGAAATATTGCAAGCAGAGTTGTTACCGGTGCTTTTCATCCGACTGATCCAAATATAATTTATATCGGTCCTGCGAACGGTGGTGTATGGAAATCTACAAATGCAGGTTCAAACTGGACTCCATCTTCGGATTATGAAAATTCATTATCAATGGGTGCTATCGCAATTGATCCGGTTAACCCGAATATTATTTATGCAGGAACAGGTGAAGCCACTTATTCAGTTGTATCTTATTACGGCAGGGGATTACTAAAATCAACAGATGCAGGAACTACATGGACAAACTATACTTCAGGTCTTCCGGCTTCAACTTACTTTTCAAGATTAAAAATAAGACCGAACAATAACACACAACTACTCGCTGCATTAAGCTCAAATGGTTTATACCGCAGCACAAATGCCGGGGCAAGCTGGCTCCAGGTTCTTTCAGGCAGGGTAGATGATATTGTTTTCTCCCCAACAGGAGATACGGCATTTGCAGTAGGTTCTGGAGTTGGAATAGTAAGATCAATAAACGGTGGTGCTTCATTTTCAACTTACGGTTCAGCAGGGTTAAGTTCAGGCAGCCGGACAAATTTTGATCTGGCTAAATCCAATCCATCAATTATGTGGGCTGCTGTTTATTCATCAGGTACTGTTACGGTTTATAAATCCTCAGACTACGGCATTAACTGGAATTTGAATTCAATGCCTGTGGAATTTTCTGATCAGGATGGACAGGCATGGTATGATCTGTATTGTCTTATAAATCCTAAAAATCCTGATAAGGTTTACATAGGAACTATAGATGTTTACCGAACCACAAACGGCTCAACATTTACTAATATTACAAATGGATATTCAGGTGGAAGTGTTCATGTAGATCAGCATTATCTTTTCTTCCATCCACTAGATGAAAATACAATAATTGTTTGTAATGATGGCGGCATCTGGAGATCAACAAATAACGGAACATCATTTATCAACCTGAACCAGACATTAACGTTAACACAATTTTACAGGATAGCTGCAAGTCCTTTTACACCGGATAGAATTCTCGGCGGTACACAGGATAACGGCACACAACAGACTTTCTCAACCCTTAACTGGTCAGCTGCTTATGGCGGCGATGGAGGAGAAGTTTGCTTTAATCCTGTCAATTCAAATTTTATTCTGGGTGAAACTCAAAATAATGGAGTTTTCAGAACTACAAACGGCGGAACAACATGGAATTCTGCAACATCAGGTTTAAGCAGTACAGAAAACAGGGCATGGGTTGCACCTATTATTCATCATCCTTCTGTATCAGGAACTTTTTACACTGCACGTCAGAGAATTTATAAATCCACTAATAACGGAAGTTCATGGACTGCTGTTTCCGGTAATGTAAACGGAACAAGCTCGATAAGAGAATTGAATCAGAGTAAAACAAGTCCGAATATCATGTTTGCAACTTCAGGAAGCCAGGTATTTAAATCAACTGATGAAGGTATAAACTGGACAAACATTTCAACAGGACTTCCTGCCAGAACTATAACATCTGTATATGTTCATCCGTCCGAAGAAAACCAGGTTCTTCTTACTTTTTCAGGATTCGGCACAAACAAAGTTTATAAATCTACTAATGGAGGAAGTGGCTGGGCATCAATTCAAGGAAATCTTCCCGATACTCCAGTTAATGATCTTTTAATTTTTACAGATAATGCAGGATTCCCAAACACTTATTTCGCAGCTACCGATATTGGTGTTTTTGTAACAGAAAACAATGGAGCAAACTGGATAGAAAGCTCAACCGGTTTACCAAACACTGTAATTATGCATCTTGATTATTCACCTTCAACTAAAATGCTTAGGGCAGGAACTCATGGCAGGGGAGTTTATGAAGCTTATATTGATTTTAATGCTGTTCTTGAGCTTACATCATTCACAGCATTGATTGAAGGCTTGTATAATGGGACCTCGATGGTGCCGGATACAGTTACAATTGAGTTGCGTAGTGCTGTTTCTCCCTTCTCTTTGGTTGATCAAACTGAAATTTTACTTAACAGTTCAGGACAAGGGACGGGTACATTTTCTGAAGCTGTGAATGGAACTCCATATTACCTCGTATTGAAGCATCGTAATGCAGTGGAAACATGGAGTTCTACAACTCAAACTTTTATCGCAAATTCCTTAACTTATGATTTCACTTCAGCAGCAGATAAAGCCTATGGAAATAATTTAAAATTAGTTGGCAGCAAGTGGTGTATTTATGGCGGCGATGTAAATCAGGATGGATTTGTTGATACACAGGATTTGAACCTGGTATTTTCAGATAATTTAAACGGAGTTCAAGGTTATAATTTAACCGATTTGAACGGAGACATGTTTACAGAAGTTGAGGATATTAGTTTAGTCTTTACTAATAAAGTTCTTGGAATACATAGGAAAAAACCGTAGCAAGAATTTTATTTAGATATTATCTAACCAAAGGAGAATTATTTTTCTGATTTAAATAGCATTGATAAAAGAAGAATTGATATTTGAAAGAAAAGATATAATTCAAAAAACTTATACCATATACCTTTATACCTAAATGATGGATAAGAGGGCAAAATCTGTTATGAGTAGATTTCCTGCATTTGTTTTAAATGTTTGAAGCTTATCATCAAACCATTTTTCATTTATCCCATTTTCGATAGCAGTTCTTCTTAACCACTCAAGCTCACCCGATTCAACAGGGCTGTCTGAATAAGCAAGTCTTAATCCGTCTATTATGAATGATTCAGCAATTTTAATATCACTGAATTTAATTGGTCCTTCATCAATATATTTATTTGCGAGCAGATTTTGGATTGTCTCTTCATAAAAATCACTTGCAAAACCAAGCTTTTCTGCTATACTTCTTATAATTTTTTTTTCAGAATCTGCTAGTTGATTATCTTTGCGGGCGGTTATTAAAAGTCCTTTTAAATAGTTACTTTTATCAATAACAGGTATGTTCATCAAATATTCCGGAATAATTAATCGAATATGTAGTTAACTTTGTTTGATGTTAAAGTACAAAAATCTATATCAGAGAAAAACTCATTAATTTTTTCTATAAAAATATTTATAAATTTTTTAGTGGTTTAAATCAAATGTAAAAGATATGAATAACATTTTAGAAATTTCTTTCGTTTCTTTAAGTCTTCTTGCTGTTTCATTTTCCCAAAATAAAAATGATTGGCAGACATATTTTGAAAAATCAAATTACCTTAAAACTCCCCGGTATACTGAAACGATGGAATTCTTTTACAGGCTTGCCGGATATTCAGAATATGCTGAGATGATTACATTCGGAGTTTCACCACAGGGAAGAGATTTAAATTGTCTTATTATTTCCAAGGATAAAGCATTCGCTGTTAAAGAAGCTAAAAAGACTGGTAAACCAATTATCCTTATCCTTAATGGCATTCATTCAGGTGAGATTGAAGGTAAAGATGCTTCAATGATTCTTCTGAGAGAAATTCTTGTTACTAAAGAAAAAGAATGGTTGCTGGACAATGTTATTCTTCTTGTAATCCCAATATTCAGTGTTGATGGTCATGAGAGATTTGGAAAATACAACAGGATAAATCAAAATGGTCCCAAAGAAATGGGCTGGAGAACAACCGCACAGAATTTAAATCTCAACCGTGATTGGATGAAAGCCGATTCGCCTGAAATGCAGGCAATGTTAAAATTATTTACAGAATGGCTTCCGGATTTTTTGATTGATAATCACACTACAGATGGAGCTGATTACCAATACACAATTACCTTCGGTATTGAGTATTTCAAAAATATTTATTCTGAAACTGAAGATTTGCTTCGTAAAGAGTTTTCTCCTTTTCTTCATAAAAAAATGAATGAAGCCGGATTTCTCTCTTACTCTTATGTTGGATTAAAAGACTGGACTAAAGGGGTTGACAGTGGTTTAACTGATTATCCCGCAACACCAAGGTTATCAAATGGTTATTCTACAGTTCAGAATAGGCCTTCGCTTTTGATTGAAACCCATATGCTGAAGCCTTATAAAGACAGAGTATTTTCTACCAAAGCTGCAATGGAAGCTGTCATTGAATTTTGTTCAGATAATAAAGCTAGATTAATTGAATTGAATAAAAGAGCTGATATTAATTCTGTTATTAATCTTATAGAAAAAAATGAAAAACTTCCTCTTCAAT
>MHAF01000008.1:0-287 GCA_001802865.1 Ignavibacteria bacterium RBG_16_34_14 | reverse complement strand
TATGGAGAAAATTGCTGGAGAGATGACTAAAGAAAATCCGCAATTATTAAAAGAGTTTGAAGAGAAACTTTCAGCAGATGAAAAATTCAGGAATGATCCTTACACTAGATTAAATTTCTTTTATGAAAGATCACCGTATTCTGATTCTCAGATGAATGTTTATCCGATAATGAGAGTTGAGTAATTTTTTTCAAGCTTACCACAGATTGGTAATCAGTGCTGAGAAAATCTCACCCAAAATAATCGTAAATTATCTATTGTTTATAGAAACATTTTAATAGGAGAGT
>MHAF01000007.1 GCA_001802865.1 Ignavibacteria bacterium RBG_16_34_14 | reverse complement strand
TACTTTGCTGATTGATTAAAAACCAATTGCTTAAAGAGACTTATCAGATCACCTTCAAAATCAAATTTACCTTTCATCGTATAATTAACCTGGTAAGTATCGCCTTCGGCTATGTAATGATGAATTTTCTTTACTGCACTAAAAAATTCTTCGGGTGAAGTATTTAATTGAAAGTTATCTATTCTGTATTCATTTTCTTTTTCAGATAGAATAAAATCAATTTCAGAGGAATTAACTTTCTTAACCTTTTCTTTCCTGTAAAAGAAAAACTTCAATAAAGTTTTATCCTCATCTGCTAATAAGTCTTTAAGCTTATCTTCCAGAAGGTATCCGGCTTTATAATTTATAAATCCAAATCCTGAATAATCTTTTTGTATACAGATATCAACTTCTTTTAAAGCTTTATTAAAGTTTGATTGATTTGCAGTTATGATGATTTCAGGTTTTTCAGGGAAAAGATAAGTTACACTATCTTCATAATAAGAAGGTGTGTAGAAAATGGCAGTTAAAGGGTTATCAATAATATGTTTTAGATAAACGTCAATTCTCATAATTAAATGTCATGAAGTTGTCTCAAAAGAGTTGTTGTCATTCTGAGCGATTAGCGAAGAATCTCTTTATCAAATAAAACTAAAAGATTCTTCAGTCGAAGACTCCTTCAGAATGACCCGAAAAAGACTTTTGAGACAGCCTCATCTATTTTTTAATACCTTTGGATTCCCGTTTTCACGTGAATGATAATAGGATTTGGAACAAGCAAACGATTGAATTAAATAATTCACTCAATAAAAATAGCGACTTTTAATTTCTTTTCAATTATTTTAGCTCAATGTTTTTCTTATCTGATAATTTGAAATAAGGAACTTCAATATGCAAAAACCCCGCCTTAGCTTCTGGCAAATCTGGAATATGAGTTTTGGATTCCTTGGAATCCAGTTTGGATTTGCTCTTCAGAATGCAAACGTAAGCAGAATTTTTGAAACCCTTGGCGCTGACATTGGAAAAATACCAATCCTGTGGATTGCAGCACCAGTTACAGGGTTAATCGTTCAGCCAATCATTGGGCATATGAGTGATAAAACTTGGAACAGGCTTGGAAGAAGAAGACCATTTTTCCTTGTTGGAGCAATTCTTGCTTCAACAGCAATAATATTTATGCCTAACTCCCCTCTGCTTTGGGTTGCAGCAGGAATGTTATGGATTATGGATGCTTCCATAAACATTTCTATGGAACCTTTCCGAGCTTTTGTTGGAGATATGCTTCCGAATGAACAGAGAACAATTGGTTTTTCAATGCAGAGTTTTTTCATAGGAACAGGCGCGGTTATTGCATCTGCACTTCCATATATAATGACAAACTGGTTCAACATTTCCAATACAGCTCCCGAGGGAGAGATTCCCGACTCAGTTAAATTTTCTTTTTATATAGGCGGCGGCGTTTTTTTTCTTGCAGTGTTATGGACAATTTTCAAAACGAAAGAATACTCGCCTGAAGAATTAAAATTATTCTCAGAAACAGAATTAAAATTGAATCCTTCAAAGGTTAATATTTACCAGGTTTTTCCAATAAGAGCACAAGTGCTTTTCAGGAACGGAATTACCTGGACGCTTGGAGGAATTCTCGGTTCATTAATTATTTATTATGTTCTGAGAGAAAATGATTTGGGTTTATATGTACTTTTTGCTGCAGCTTTCTTATTCGGTTTACTTCAAATCGTTGTTGGCTACCTGACAAATAAAAAAGGTGTTGAAAAAGGTCTTGTAACAGTAATGAATGATCTTTATAAGATGCCAAAAACAATGAAGCAGCTTGCAGTAGTTCAGTTCTTTTCCTGGTTTGCTTTATTTGCTATGTGGATTTACACAACTCCCGCAGTTACTCATCATATTTATGACGCAACGGATCCAACTTCTCAATTATACAATGAAGGTGCAGACTGGGTTGGAGTTTTAATGGCTGTATATAACGGATTCGCTGCAGTAATGGCTTTTATTTTGGTTGGACTTGCAAAAAAATTCAGCAGAAAAAAAGTGCATATGATAAGTTTAATTTGTTGCGGGCTGGCATTTGCTTCTTTCTATCTAATAAAAAATCCTGATTTACTTCTTATTTCCGAACTTGGAATTGGTCTTGCCTGGGCTTCAATACTTGCCATGCCTTATGCAATATTAACAGGCTCACTTCCTGCAGAAAAGATGGGAGTTTATATGGGAATATTTAATTTCTTCATCGTTATTCCCCAAATAACTGCTGCAGCAATTCTTGGCTTTTTTGTTCAGAATGTTTTTGGCGGAGAAGCAATTTATGCTCTTCTTCTTGGAGGTGCTTCTATGATTATTGCCGGCTTATTAGTGAATATCGTGGATGATTTTGATGAGGTAAGAGGATCTGAGAGAAAAAGGTGACTGAAGAATCTCATGAGACTATTCGTGTCGTTCAGAGGAACGAAAAGTGTAATTCTGAAAGAATTATCAGACAAAGAATCTTTTTTGCATGGGTTTCTTCTTCCGATAGACCTGACTGCTGTCAGGCAAGTCCGGGATCAGAATGATAAATTTATTTTTTTTCAGTGCCCGGCAGAAACTGCAACAACCTTTTCTCCAGATTGTGCACTTTCTTTTACAAGCAGCCAAAGAACTGCAGATATGGCAAGCGAAACTCCGCTGATTATAAAGATCAAATTTTTATCAACAGTATTTTGAATAATTGAACCGAAAAACAAACTGACAATCAATTGGGGAAGGACTACCGAGAGATTAAAAATCCCCATAAAAAATCCCATCTTTGCTTTGTTAACTTTCTCAGACATAATTGCGAATGGCAAACTTACAACCGCTGCCCATCCAATTCCACAAACTGCCATAAGAAAAAAAAGTGCTATTGAAGATTTGGCAAAGAGAACTATTCCAAAGTAACCTATTGCCATAACAGCCACACAGCTTAAATGAGTTTTCACTCTGCCGATCTTTTCTGAAATTGGTTCAAGGACAAATGCTGGAAGAATAAATCCTATTGTATTGAGCACAGCAAAAGATATTGCTATTATCTGTCCGGTTTCATTATCTGTTGCAGGAGATAATTTTTGCTGAATGTAAGCAATGATATAAACAAACATTGTTTGAATGCCGAGCCATGAGAATCCATGAGCAAAATAAATTCTGAATAATTGATTCCATTGTGTCTTACCTGCTTCAGCTTTTATTTCCTCTGAGGTCAGATCAGAAGATTGCAGACTTTTACTTTCCGTTACAAATAATGTGGGAATTAATGAGAATGCCAGAACAAGAAAAACACCAAAGTAGATTAAAACATAATTTCCGAATGTAGCACCAATAACATAAGCAAGCACACCAAAGAACCCTGAAATTGTCTGCATCCAGGTATAACCTTTTGTTCTTGCAATTCCTTCAGGAGTAACATCAGCAATTATTGATCTTGTAGGATTGAAGCTGATATTAATTGCAAGATCGAGTGTTAAAGCAATTACAACTGCAACTGCAAGTAAACTTCCTATTCCCAATCCATTAGCAATTCCATCAATGTTTGGAAGAGCAAGAAGCATTAATGCGGCAATAGCTCCACCAATTAAAATAAATGGTCTTCTTCTTCCGCCCCAGAACCAGACTTTATCACTTATCAGTCCGATTATTACCTGTCCAAAAATTCCGGCAAGAGGTCCGGCAGCCCAAACAATTCCAATTTCATGAATATCTAGATTATATTTGGTATTTAGTATCCAGCTTAATGCTGCAATCTGAATTGATAATGCAAAACCCATTGCAGTTGCAGGTAAAGAGAGCATTGCGTAAAAAGAGTTGGTAAGTTTTTTTTGAATGTCTAACATAAAATTATCCTAAAATTTAATTCAACTTAAAAACCGTTGAAACGGTTATATGCTTTATAATTACTATTAACCCACGACTTAAGTCGTGGGTTACTTCTTAAACAAATTTTTCCTGAACTGTTTTAACAGTTTATTTTAAAATCACTATTCTATAAACTTATAAATACCAACTTCACCTTCTTTAACCTTTACAGTTGAACCATTGAATTTTATTTCACTTCCGGTTTTTAATTCTTTCAGTTGCTCAACACCTTTCAACAAATGTAAAACCGGTTTTAAATCAACTTCTTTTTCCTCCATATTATCATTTACAACAATCATTATTTTTTCATCATCAAGGATTCTGAAATAAATATAAACATTCTCCTTTGGCGGGAAATGAATAAGCTTTCCCTGAGATAATGCTTTATTCTCTTTTCTAATCTCAATCATTTTTTTTACAAGATTAAAAATCTCATTTTCTTTTTCAGATCTTCCTTCAGAAGTAAAAGCACTTCTCTTATCTCCATTCCATCCACCGGGAAAATCTGTTCGTTTGCTTCCATCATCTTTTCCGCCAACCATAGCTATTTCAAATCCATAATATAATTGTGGAATTCCTCTTGTGGTTAATAAAATCTGCAAAGCAATTTTAACTTTATTCAGGTCTTCTTTTGCGGTAAGCATTGCACGTTCAATGTCATGATTATCAACAAAGGTTACAAGGTTATCCGGGTTGTAGTAAACAAAATCCATCCCGAGAATTTCATAAATATTATTAAGGCTTTTGCTTCCATTTAAGTAAGCTCTTAATGCATCTGATAAACCAAAATCTGTTACTGAAGGTAGATTGGAATTAAAATCCGGAGTAAAAATACTTTGCTCCTGGTAAGCTGCTAGATAAACCGGGTCTCCTTTCCAGACTTCCCCAACAATATTTGTATTTGGGTACTCTTCAAGAATTGCTTTTGCCCATTCAGACATGAATTCCGGATCAGCATAAGGATATGTGTCTTCTCTTACTCCGTCTATGCAAGCATATTCCATCCACCAGATTGTATTCTGAATAATGTAGTTTGCCATATAAGGATTCTGCTGATTCAAATCAGGCATATAAGGAGTAAACCAGCCTGATGCACTATTCTCTAAAGTCAGCGGATCTCCATGAATATCCACGTAAGCAATTTTATCGTGATTAGTGGTATTAAAATCTTTATCTGAGCCATTTGTCCAGTCAGCAAAAGGAAGATTTTTCATCCATGGATGATTGATATGAATATGGTTTGCAACATGATCTAAGATTATTTTTATTCCTCTTTTATGTGCTTCACTAACCAGCTTTTTATAAAGCTCATTTGAACCAAGCCTTGGATCAACTTTATATAAATCTGTTGCTGCATAACCGTGGTAGCTTACTTTACAATTGTTTTCTATAACAGGATTGAGCCAGATAGCTGTAAATCCGGCATCTTCTATATAATCAAGATGATCAATTATTCCCTGCAGATCACCGCCATGTCTTGTATTTCCTTTTGAACGGTCAAGTTCACCTTCATAACCTTTAACAATATCATTTGAAGGATCGCCGTTAGAAAAACGGTCAGGCATAATTAAATAGATAATATCATCTGGAGTAAATCCCTGATGATTTTCTTTTTCTTCTTCTCTCTGAAGTATCGGGTAATTAAACTCAGCTTTTGATCCTTCATTCTCAAGTAGAAGCTTATAATTTCCTGGTCCAAGATCAGAAGAAATTTCCACATCAATAAAAGCATAAGTCCCGCTAATGGCGGGATCAATTTTATGAACTTCAATCACTTCAATGTCTTCATTATCAAAGGAAGCTTTCAAGGCGGTTAGGTTTTCACCATAAATCATTAACTGAACTTTATCCCAATGCATTCCAACCCACCAGTTTGGCGGTTCCACTTTAGTAATCTTAATTTCCTGGGAATAAACAATGGTTGATATGAAAAGGAGAAATAATAAAAGCGGGATTTTTTTAATCATATTAAACAGAAATCATCATTTAGTAATTCTCTAGTAATTTAGTGGTTAAAATAGAAAATGAGATGGAATGTTGAAAGAGGGAATAGCTCTTGGAAAAATCAGCTAGTTTTCCCCAGTTATCACGGTACGACCATGACAACCAAGCAAGTTTTTAAACAATTCATCAATTCTTACCTAAGCTACGGTTCATAGTAGAAAATTAATTTCTTGCAGCGGAGTTGGTACGGAGTTGAAGCGAAGCTGATGAGTTTTGATACCTGGAAGTATATATAATTTCCTTTAATTATAATTTGTCATAATTAAGGGAAACTCATTTTCTTTAATTATCATTTTTTATAATTATATCTCTCGGCAGGAAGATGCCGATTGCAAAGAAGCTGATGAAATATCTTTATTAGAAACCTGTCGTTACAATACAGGATAAACAGGAAGAATTAAATGTATCCTTACCAACACCAAACTCTCTCGTTGCTGATTTTAAAAGGCTGGAGATATTACGTATGAAATAACTGTTTTATATAGATCAGATTTTGAAGAATTTGTGAAAAATGAATATAAAAAAATTGGTGATCTGAGCATTAAAAATAAAGAATAAATTAAAATAATGAACTTACCCTTCCTAAATGTCACGGCCGCACCGTGACAGAAGAAGAAGTACTTTTTATTGCCACGGGTTCGACTGGGGCATCTCAGCGAATATTTAGGATAAGGACTTTATTGTAGGAATTTGATTTATCAAATTCATTGCGCTTTCCTACCTACTGTTCTACATATTTTTTTACATCTTCAGTATTACCTGCTTCCCAGAGACAAACAGCTTTTGAGCCGTCCGGGTTTGGTAAGACCTGGTGTAATTTCAGACCAGAAGGTAAATTAGCTGTCTCCTTCTGTGTAATCTCCCAAAAATTCTTTGCATCACTTATATTATGTTCTGCTATAACGTACATAGCTCCTCCGTTTTATTGATTGTTTGGATATACACGAAAATAATAATGTTTATTAAGTATCCAAAATAAAATGTAGTGTCAATAAAATTGTTTTCCTGCCATCACAGTACAGCTTGTCAGAAATTTATAATAACCTGATTGTTGAACATTTCAAAACGGAGATGCAAAACCTGTGTGCAGGTCGGTATCGTAGGAATTTAATCCGGATAGAAATCGGGACAGGTTTATCAAATTCTTTTGGGGGAAAACCAAAAAAGAACATCATAAATCATAAAAAAGAACATCATAAATGATGTTCCTACATAAAAAATTCCTAAATTTAATTATCAACAGAAATGAATATAAAAATCAAAAACAATATCGTTTAACGGGTTTCGATCGACCGTCATCGCATCACCATTACAAACAAATGGCGGGATTAGACCATTTTAATCCTGCTTCTATTCACGTAATATATTCGGTATATTCATTTGTTAGAATATCCGGTTATTGAGATCTGCTCACCCGGTTTAATAGATATAATCGAACTTTAAACATTGAAAGAGGTTATTTAGAGTTGAGAATAATAAAGCAAATAACAAACCGTGAAAGTAAATCTCTTGACCAATATTTTTTGGATATAGGAAAAAGTGAACTTTTAACTCCTGATGAAGAAGTAGCTTTAGCTGTAAAGATCAGGAATGGAGATTCAGATGCCCGGAATAAATTGGTAAAGGCTAATTTAAGATTTGTGGTTTCGGTTGCAAAGATGTATCAGAACCAGGGTCTTTCACTTGGCGATTTAATAAATGAAGGAAATGTTGGTTTGATTAAAGCTGCCAGGCGGTTTGATGAAACACGGGGATTCAAGTTTATCTCTTACGCAGTCTGGTGGATCAGGCAGGGAATAACAACTGCTATAGCCGATCAAACGAGAGTTGTCCGTCTTCCTATTAACAGGATTGGAAACTTAACAAAACTCAATAAAGCTTATAAAACCTTTGAACAGGAAAATGAAAGAGCACCCACTCAGGAAGAACTTGCAAAGGTGCTTGATGTTACTGCCGATGATGTAGCTTTTACTCTTGAGACATCCGGCCGCCAGGTATCAATGGATTCTCCTTTAACAAACAGTGATGAGAATAAAAATAGTTTGAAGGATGTTCTTCCCGATGAAAATCAACATTTACCCGATAAAGAGCTGATGAAAGAATCTCTTGAGAAGGAAGTTGCAAATATTCTGTCAAAGCTTGATGAAAGAGAAGCTGAAGTAATTAAGCTTTCCTTTGGAATCGGAAATAATCATAAAGCTACTTTAGAAGAGATTGGTGAAAGGTTTAATCTAACAAGGGAAAGAATAAGACAAATAAAAGAAAAAGCTTTAAAAAAATTAAAAAATAAAAAACAATGCAGCAGGCTTAGGGATTATTTGGGGTAACACTTATTAATCAGCGAGAAAAGTTTTTTCTAAATGCAAACCATTATTTTGTTAAATATCCTTCCCCCACTCTCCAACTTTCTTTGCAAGCTCTTTAAGCACTTCCTCATCATTCCCGCCCAGGCTTTTAGGTAAATGGAATGAATGGTCAGCACCTTCAATTATATAAAGTGTTGCTTTATCACCAAGTTTCTTTATAACAGGTTTAAGAAGTTCAAGATCAGCAAGCTTGTCTCTTGTTCCTTGTAGAAAGAGCATTGGTACATTAACTTTAATAAGATGTTCGGCTCTTTCATTTGAAGGTTTACCCGGAGCGTGAAGAGGAAAACCAAAAAATACAATTCCTTTTACTTTTTCCATCCCGGTTTTGTTTTGATCAGAAGCAGCCAGTGATGTCATTCTGCCGCCCATTGATTTACCTCCCGCCAGAATTGGAATATCTCCTGCAGTTTTTAAAGCAGCTTTAACTGCTGAACGAACTGTCTCCATTAGAATTGGAGCGGGATCAGGACTCTTTTTATTCTTTTCCGTATAAGGAAAATTATATCTTAATGTTGCAATGCCTTCATCTGCAAGGTAACTTGAAACTTTCTCCATAAAATAATGCTTCATTCCTGCACCGGCTCCATGAGCAAAGACAAATAAAAACTTTGGATTCTTTGGTAATATAAGAATTCCACTCACTTCACCTGAGCTTTTGGATGCAGTGAATTTTATATTACGAATTGTTCTTTCCATTACTAAAAATTTAATTTTTCTTTAAATTTTTTATACAAGATGAAAGATAAAAAATAAAGTAAAAATATTTTTATAAAAAAATGTCACCTGTCTCACCTAATCATATCTTCTTTTATTTATTACTTCTTCCTTGCATTTCTTTAACATTCAAAATAACTTTAATTTCATTTTTTAGAGCATTATGGAACAAGAAACCGATGAGAAGAATATTACCGTTAACCGGAAAGCCAGACACGAATATTCTATACTCCAGACTTATGAAGCAGGTATTGTTCTAACAGGAACTGAAGTAAAATCGCTGAGAGAAGGAAAAGCAAACCTTGTGGATAGTTATGCTTCCTTAGATAAGGGTGAGGTTTGGCTTAATAGTGCACACATTAGCGAATATAAATATGGCAGCATAAGTAATCACGATCCGGTGAGAAAACGAAAGCTTCTTCTTAATAAAAGTGAGATAAGAAAACTTATTGGAAAAGTAAAAGAGAAGGGTTTAACTTTAATCCCGCTTCGTTTATATTTTAAGAAAGGAAAAGTTAAAGTAGAGCTTGCACTTGCCAAAGGAAAGAAAGTGTACGATAAGAGAGAATCAATTGCTAAACGTGATATGCAAAGAGAACAAGAGAGAAGATTTAAATATTAAAAGATTGGAGTAATGGAATTTTGGAAAAATGGAATTATGAATGTGATTCATTACTCCAAGCTCCATCACTCCAATATTCCAGGGGTATAGTAACAAATAAACATATGAAAAATTTAGAAGTCAGATAAATATAAAACGGATGATCAAATCAAAATTCTCTCCTCTTAACGA
>MHAF01000006.1 GCA_001802865.1 Ignavibacteria bacterium RBG_16_34_14 | reverse complement strand
GAATGATGGAACGATATTTTAAGATCTTCACCAATGAGTAGATAGTATTTTTACTTCAACTCTCTTAGAACGATTAGCTGCTGTCTTGACTTTTTACTTATTTAAAGACGTTAGCTGGCATTTAAAAAGTAGCTTTATAAGTAATATCTATTTGATTCTTTGTTACATTATTTTCCGTAACAATTGCTGATAAGATATGTCCTTCTCCATCCCACCGATTTGCATAATACAAAGTATCTTCTTTTACAAAAAAACTATATTTACCTGGTGCAAGTGATATCTGGAAAAATCCGTCTTCATCAGAATAGGTTGTGGCAATAAGATTTGAATTAATTTTTGTATGAAAGGTACCATAAGGAGGCTCAACCATACTATCATTTGTTGCCTCATAAATAAAAATCTCTCTCACAACTGGTGTTATCTTAGCATGATCAGGATCAATTATTGGCATAAAATTACCTTCCCAAAACCAAACATTACCCCAAACACCTTGCGAAATAGAAACTTTGTGCTCATTGTCTGGAGGATATTTAAATTCATTTTCAATTGGGGAATCTTTACAATAATACAATAGAGAAATAAAGATTATTAACAAAATGTAGAGTGAAGTTAAAGTTTTATTCTTCTTCATATTTTACCTCATAAAAATATGACAGCTAACTATTACTTATCCAGAATTTGAGTTTTAATTTTACTTAGTATTTAAACCCTCGGTTATTTTCCCTACTCAAACTTCAGTAAATATTTTGGTTAATTCAATAAAAATCTTTTAAAAACACCTCGTCACCTCCCTTTTTGTGAGGTTGTGTGATAATTAAAAACTATAGGATAAATATTCATTCTTCTAAAGTAAAAAAATATTGAACCCCATGGAGGCTGTCTCAAAAGCCTTAATTTGTCAACCTGAACTCGTTTCAGGTTCTGAATTTTGCCTAAAATCAAATCCAAAGATTCCGAAACAAGCCTCCTATGGGGTTCTTTAATCTGAGGTGGGAATCTTCTCTACAAATATTAAGTTCCTACGGAACTGTCTTAGAATTCCGTTAGGAATTCAATATTTGTAGACACAAAACCGCCCAACAAAACCTTAGAACACCGCAGGTGTTCAATATTTATTGAAAATCATAACGTTTCATTAGAAATTGCGTTATTCAATTTTGTTGATATTTATAAATCAAAACATGATTTTCACACAACCTATGCAAAGGAGAGGGGTATAACTGGCTGTGAGGTTTTCAAACTTTAAGATTTACTTTTCTCAAAGATATAACACTGACAAAAATTGAAAGCAGCGGACCTATAAGAATTATTATAACCAGATAATATGGCTTGTATAAGGATGATACCCCGAATGAATGCATAAATAAATCAAAGTAATGAAAGAGAAAATAAAAAAGTCCGAGAGAAATTAATCCCGCAAAGATTCCTATTAAGATTCCATTCAGAATAATCGGCAGTTTAATGGTAGAGATTTTTGCTCCAACTAATTTCATTGTTTCAAGTTCATCATATTTAGAATTAATGATAAGCAACATTGTACTATAAACAATGTAGATTGATATAAGAACTAAAGCTGCAGTAATTATAAAAATATATTGTTTAATGTTGTTCAGTTGTGTGAGAATTTTATTAATGAACTGATGCTGGTAAACCACTTCATCAACTCCTTCAATATCTGAAAGAGATGCTATTATATTTTCTATAGAATCGGTTTGAGCATATTCTTCTCTGAGGAAAATTCTGAATGATGCCGGCAGAGGATTATAATCCAGGATTTTTCTGAAGTCCTCACCGGTCTCTTTTATAAAATTCTCAGCAGCCTTTTCTTTATCTATATAAACTATTGAACTTATGTACTTCGCATCATTTAACTTGTTTTGAATCTCTTTTACTCTTTCATTTTCTGTTTCTTCTTTAAGAAAAATATTTATGCTGATATTCTTTTTAATTCTTGATTCCATTTCATCTGAAATTAAAAGAAGAAAGATAGAAGCAGCAATAAGTACTACCGAAATCGAAGTAGATATAAGTGAAAGGATGAAAGAAATTTTTGCCCGTGAGATAAGTTTAAAAGATTCTTTAATTATAAATAACAAGCTAAGCCTTTATAAAATTACTGAAGTACACAAAAGTCATACTGAATTTACCTGCCTGCCGGCAAAGGGTGTTTCAGCATCTTAAAACAGTTTAAAAAAAGATTCCGAAACAAGTTCGGAATGACAAACGTAAAATTAAAAATTGGATCTATCAATCCACCTATTAATCTGCCATTTACCTGTTGATGGATTTTTTTTTAATGATAAATCTACTCTTCCATCAACTCTAATTATATCAGTGGGATTTAAAGTAACAGTAAGATTAAACCCTCTCACAATATTAGCATTTAATGAATCAATATTAGAAATGACAATATTATTCCATATTAAGTCCAGACGTTGAGAATTCTGAAACAGGCCGTATGTTGTGCGCATTTCTTCTTCCCTTCCCCAGGAAACATCAATTTCATTTTCATAATCTCTGTAAGTAAAAACAAAATCCTGGCTGATGAATTCACCGTAAATCGTAGTATCCCGGAAAGTATAAGAGTATTGAAAATTCTGAAAAACACCATCAATAGTTTTAAGATCGCTTATTGTTGATGATTGATTGCCAATAGTTTCATCAAACTTTGGTGCAAACGGATTAGTGCATCCATTAATAAAAATCAACGAAATGAAAAATGAAATTGTAAGTTTAAGATTTCTTTTCAATTAGCAAATCTTCCCTTTAATTCACTCCAGCTTGGTAAATCTCCACTCTTAAAATCCTGCCAGAAAAAAATTCTCCATATAAGGCTATTATCTCGGAAAATATGAAATATCAAATTACCGTGATAGGTTTGCGGAACTCCTGTATTAGTAAAATGTACTGTTATGA
Organism: Ignavibacteria bacterium RBG_16_34_14; assembly: GCA_001802865.1. Lineage (GTDB taxonomy): Bacteria > Bacteroidota > Ignavibacteria > Ignavibacteriales > Ignavibacteriaceae > RBG-16-34-14. Next base: position 46,186 of record MHAF01000006.1, on the reverse strand, counting down.
AGTAGGTAGCTGTATAAATTACGCTGTCTCCCTGCTGACTGAATTTTGAGTCTGAGAGAGTTACTGTTATTGGAACATCCTGGGATTCAGATACTATATTTTTAAAATAATCTCCTTCACTTTTTAAATCCCAATTATCATTCAAAGCTGGATATTGTGATGCTGCTTCGCTTGATGCGATAAAGGTAAATTTTTTCCCGGCAAATATTGAATCTGAAAAAGAGTTTAAATAATCAAAAAGTGTTTTATCTCTATGCGAAAGAATAAAATTATTAATTAAAGTTTCTCTCTCAAAAGCTTGTGGAAGATTTGATCTTGGCTGTGTCGGTATTTCTGCATCTCTGGTTGAAAAAAGATCACAAGAGGTTATACAGGCTAATGCTGAGATTAAAGTGACAAATAAAATATTTTTGGTTCTTATCTTCATAATCCAAGAATCATTCTATCATTCTCCGAAGGAATCCTTTGGACAGTCATTCATACAATCACCAAAGTGAATGATTGAATGGATGATTGATAAATCTAATAATAAGAATTATAATAATTCCTATTAAAGTTTCTAAGTCAAAAGAATTTCCATAAAATAATACAAGTCATACATTCAATGTTCAATCATTCAATCATTCATCCAAACATGCAAACAAGCATTCATGCAACCAAGCTCATTCTTTTAATTATAACACAATTCTGCCATTTATTGCTCTTCCAATCGTTGCATCATCGGCAAATTCAAGGTCACCGCCAATCGGCAATCCTCTCGCAATTCTTGTCACTTTTATTCCTAAAGGTTTAATCAGCTTTGCTAAGTAAAGCGTTGTTGTCTCTCCTTCAGTATCAGGATTCAATGCAAGCAGTACTTCTTTAATATCTTCCTGAGCTAATCTTTTCATCAATTCCTTTATCTTTAATGAATCAGGTCCAATTCCTGACAGCGGTGATAGAACTCCACCAATTACATGATAAAGACCATTGTATTCATTTGTCCTTTCTATAGCAATTACATCGCTTGCTTCTTCAACAACACAGATTATTGATGTCTCACGTTTCTGACTTTTACATACCTGGCATACCTCATCTTCAGAAAGATTAAAACATCTTGAGCAGAGTCTTAATTTTGATTTTAATTCATTTAGAGATTTAATAAGTCTTTCAACAGATTCATCTTCAGTTTTTAAAAGATGAAGAGCAAGTCTTAGTGCGGTTTTCTTCCCTACCCCGGGAAGTTTACTTAATTCCTCGATGGCGGTTTGAAGCGGCTGGGCAATTTGCAATTTAGAATCCCGGTAGATTTAAACCTGGCGGAAGCATTCCTTTAGTTACTTTAGAAAGTTCCTCTTCGGCAAGCTTATTAGCTGATTGGATTGCTTTGTTAACTGCTGCAACAATAAGGTCTTCAAGAATCTCTTTTTCTTCAGTTTTAATTACCTGCGGGTCTATCTCAATTGAAACAATTTCTTTATGCCCATTTGCAGTTGCTTTAATCATACCGCCGCCGGCTTCTTCAGAAACAGTCATATTTCCCAATTCGCCCTGTATTTTCTGCATTTCAGCCTGTAATTTCTGAACCTGCTTTAACATTCCTTGCATTCCACCCTTCATTAAAATCCTCCTTGATTTCCTTTCTCTATCTGTTAAAAGTCTTTTAATTTTTAAGTAAATATAATATATTATTCACACTTATTATACTTTGTTATAATTATCAAACTTTACAGATATATTGATTAATAAATCTACTGATAATGACAATTCGACGAGAGAACAAACTGTTAAGAATATTTCTTTAGACGGTAATACCTATCTTTTAGTTGAATATCCTGATTTCATTGAAGATGATAAGAAGAAAAAAATAAGAGTAAAAGGATTAGGTGAAAAATTTGCCGCAGTTAACTCTTTCTTCCTCGATTATCTTAAAGAATACCATATTCCTGTAGCATTTGTTAAGAATTATTCAAGAGCTGTTTTAAAATTTCTGGATTACCAGAAATTTCCTTTTTACATAAGAATATATAATGCTGCTGATAAACGAACTGCAAAAATCTTTAATAAAAAAGAATTTGAACCTATTAATCTTCCTTTATTTGAATTTCATTATGGAGATGGAAAAGATTCTTTAGTTTCTGAAAGTCATTTAATCTCTTTTGATCTTTGTACATATGAAGAATTAAAATTAATTAATAGGATTTGTTCTAAAGTTAACGCAGTATTAAAATCATATTTCGAAAGAAGAGGTGAAGTTCTTGCAGAGCTTGATTGTTATTTTGGAAAAGCAGATAATAAAATTTATGTCGTTGAAGATTTTACACCAAAAAGTTTAAAAGCCATCCCTCACCAAATAAACAGTAAATTTTTAAATCCATATAAGATTACAACTCCATCTCAACTTCGAAAATATACCGACCACTTATTCAAATTATCGAGCTCTTAAAAGATGTTTACCCGCTATGGATATACTACGATCGGGATTGCCGCAATCATTTTTTTTATTTGCATATCCTTAAGCTTCTTTATAAATAATAATATTTTAAAAATAATCTTTATCAGCCTGCCATTGCTAATTTTTGTTTTTACCTTAAACTTTTTTAGAGATCCAAACAGAACTCCCCCATCAAAGGATAATGTTGTAGTTTCTCCCGCCGATGGAAAAGTTTTATTTGTTAAAGAAGTGATTGATGTCAGATACATAAACGGAAAAGCAAAACAGGTTTCAATTTTTATGTCACCGCTTAATGTTCATGTTAATAGAATTCCTATCGGCGGTAAAATTGAATATCTGAAATACTTTAAGGGAGAATTTATCGCAGCTTTTGAAGATAAATCTACAGAAAAGAATGAAAGAGCAGAGTTCGGAATAAAAAGTAAATATGGAAAAGTTTTTTTCAGGCAGGTTGCCGGATTTGTTGCAAGAAGAATTGTTTATGAATTAAAAGAAGAAGATGAAGTTAAAGTAGGTGAAAGATTTGGTATGATTAAATTCGGCAGCAGGGTTGATGTTGTTGTTCCTTTTGATTGGGAAGAACGTGTTAAGAAAGATGATAACGTTACCGCAGGAGAAACAATTTTGTTTGAGTATTCAAAGAAATGAGACCTCGTTTCAGAGTTACCCGCTCCGTAATCCCTAATCTTTTTACAGCAATGAATATGTTTGCTGGATTCCTTTCCATTGTGGAATCAAGCAGGGAAAATTATATGTATGCAGCATGGTTAATAATTATTGCAGCTATATTTGATGCACTTGATGGAGCTGTTGCAAGGTTTACAAAATCAAGCAGCGAGCTTGGAGTTGAACTCGACTCTCTTTCTGATGTTATTAGTTTTGGTGCGGCACCTGCATTTCTTATTTATAAAACACATCTTTATTCCTATGAAGCTCTGGGAGTATTAATTGCTGCTTCATTAGTTCTTGCGGGTGGATTCAGGCTTGCAAGGTTTAACGTTCAGCTTGTAGGATTTAATAAAAACTTTTTTACCGGTCTTCCAATTCCAATTTCTGCGTTAACTATTTCATCATTTATAATTAGTTACTTTAAAATCCCTCAGGGTTTTGCTTCCCCCTACTCTGAAATAATTATTCCACTAATATTACTTCTCTCTCTTCTTATGGTAAGCAGAATAAAATATGATACTATTCCTAAACCAACAAAAAAAGATCTTAAAGAGAAACCTATCATATTCTTATTAATTATTGCAGGAGCAATCACAGCTATTATTACGGAAGGAAAGGTAATCTTCTTTATTTTTGTTTTGTTTATTCTATTTGGTATTTTTCGATATATTTTTAGCCTTTTTGTTAGAAAAACATAATCATTTCATTATCCGGAATTCACAGTGTACAAAGCTAAAGTTTTAATAAAGAGAAGACCTTCTATTCTTGATCCGCAGGGAAAAGCAGTTGAAAAAGGTGCCCAGCATCTTGGATTAAAAAATATAAGCCAAACACGAATTGATAAGTATATAGAATTTCTAGTGGATTCTGATGAAGAAAAAGCTGCACAAGAGGAGGTAAGATTGTATTGTTCAAAGCTTCTTGCGAATCCTATTATGGAAGACTTTGAATTTGAGCTGGAGAAAGTCTGATGAAAGTTAAGTTCGGAGTTGTTGTTTTTCCCGGATCAAACTGCGACCATGATGCATATTATTCTTTAAAAAAGGTTCTCGGTTATGATGTTAATTTCTTATGGCATAAAGATACTGATCTTCAAAACTCCGATGTTATCATTCTCCCTGGAGGATTCTCTTATGGCGATTATCTTCGCACAGGAGCGATTGCCAGGTTCTCTCCCGTTATGAATTCAGTTATTTCTTTTGCTGTGCAAGGCGGGTATGTAATAGGAATTTGTAATGGTTTCCAGATTCTTCTTGAAGCAGGATTATTACCTGGCGTTATGCTGAAGAATAAAGCACTGCAATTTGTGTGTAAAGATGTATATCTTACTGTTGAAAACAAGGACACAGTTTTTACCAAAGGAATGAGTTTGGAGAAAAAACTAATAATACCTGTTGCTCATGGAGATGGCAATTATTTTGCAAATGAAGAAACTTTAAAAAATTTAATTGAAAATAAACAGATTGTATTTAAGTATTCGTCAAAAAATGGTGAAAGAAAAGAGAGTGATAATCCAAACGGATCTGTTATGAATATAGCAGGCATTATTAATAAAGAAGGTAATGTTCTTGGAATGATGCCTCATCCGGAAAGATCCTGTAATCCTGTTCTTGGTAAAATGGATGGTGCTCTTATTTTTAATTCACTTGTAAATAATATTTTTAATTAAAAAGAGGTAAAGAAAATGTTTGGAAATTTAGGTGCCGGTGAAATAATTCTAATTGTACTTGTTATACTTCTTCTTTTCGGTGCAAAAAAAATCCCGGAACTTGCTCGTGGTCTTGGTAAAGGAATGAGCGAGTTCAAAAAGGGTCTTAAGGATGTTGAAAATGATATTAAAAATACCCCCGAAGAAGAAAGAAAAATTGAGAATAAGAAGACATAATCACTTTTCCTTTAGCGTTGTTTAATAAAATTAAAAACTGTTAAAACAGTTTAAAGAAATGGTAGTTATGTTAACCCACGACTTCGTGGGTTATTTGTTAAATAAATTCATCAACCGTTTTAATTTATCTACCAAAGGTAGACGATTTACTAACTTGCTTAAATACTCCTCAATATCAGATAAGATAAATAAAGTAAAATCTGGAGAATTATCTCTTAAAGATAATATTAGTGAACTCCTTTCCCGGATTAAAGCTAATAAACATCTCAATGCCTTCAATTTTGTCTTTGAAGTGGATTCATTAAAAGAAGCTGAAAGAATTGAAGTAAAAATAAAATCCGGTACTTATAGAAAGCTTGCCGGTGCTGTTATTGCAATTAAAGATGTTCTTTCTATAAAAGATAAACCAACTACCTGTTCTTCCAAAATATTAAAAGATTTTAAAGCACTTTATACTGCAACCGCAGTTCAAAAACTTATTGATGAAGATGCAATCATCATTGGTAAAACTAATTGCGATGAGTTTGCAATGGGTTCATCGAATGAGAACTCAGCTTTTGGAAATGTTTTAAATCCTGTTGATAATTCAAGAGTACCGGGCGGCTCAAGCGGAGGTTCTGCTGCTGCTGTTGCTGCAGATCTTTGCGATGCTGCTCTTGGTACAGATACTGGCGGATCTATCAGACAGCCGGCAGCTTTCTGCGGAGTGTATGGATTTAAGCCGTCTTATGGAAGAGTTTCAAGATATGGTCTTACAGCTTTTGCTTCTTCATTTGATTGCATTGGAACATTCACAAAAAATATTGAAGATGCTGCACTTATTCTTGAGGTCATTTCGGGGAAAGATAATTTGGATTCAACTTCTTACGATTCTCCTGTTCCTGAATATTCAAAAAATCTTTCAACTAAAAAGAAATTTAGAATTGGACTTCCAAAAGAATATTTAGGTGAAGGTTTATCAGAAGAAATAAGAAATGCAATTGATTCTTTAGCTAAAGAATTATCTTCAAAAAGTTTTGAGATAATTCATATCAGCCTTCCTCATACTGAATATTCAATAGCGACTTATTATATTCTTACAACTGCAGAAGCATCTTCAAATCTTGCAAGATATGATGGTGCAAGATATGGTTACCGTTCAGAAAACAGCGGAACTTTGATTGATATGTACAAATCTTCACGCTCGGAAGGTTTTGGAACAGAAGTTAAAAGAAGAATAATGCTCGGCACTTATGTTTTATCCGCAGGATATTATGATGCATATTATCTTAAAGCTCAGAAAGTAAGAAGATTAATTAAAAATGATTTTGATAAAGCATTTGAAAAAGTTGATTTAATTTTAACTCCAACAACACCAACCACAGCTTTTAAGATTGGTGAAAAATCTGACGATCCTCTTGAAATGTACTTAAGTGATATCTATACTACATCAGCAAACCTTGCAGGAATTCCCGGAATTAGTTTTCCATATTCCAAAGATTCTAATGGTTTACCAATTGGTTTACAATTTTTAGCTAAACAGTTTGATGAGTTGAGTTTGCTTCAGATGAGTTATTATCTTTAAAAAATATTTTTCAAGTAAATTAATATTAATATTTCTTATAAGCTTTATTCAATTGAATTTCAGAGAATGGAAATTACCTGCCTATAATGATTCACAAAATGATTTTGAAACCGTAAGGAATATCCTATTATCAACCTGGTTAGATACTTATTCTAAAATAATCCCTTCTGAAGAATTGAAAGCTTACCTGAATATTAGCTGTAGCAATGAAAAACTTGAAGAACTATTAAAAGACAAGTTCACAAAAGGTATAATTGCTGAAGTTAATGGGAAACCTGTGGGATGGTTGAGAACCAATATTAATCAGACTGAAAAAAAAATTTATATAAACCAATTATATGTTTTAAAGGAATACCAGGGAAAAGGAATCGGGAAAAAATTAATAAAAATCGCAAAGGAAAAAGCTCTAAAAAATAATTTTAATAAAATCTGGCTTGGAGTTATGTCCGAGAATCTTCCTTCTGTTAACTGGTATAAATCCCTTGGATTTATTTTCGAAGAAGAAATTCCTTTCACAATGATAAACACAACAGTAAATCATCTTTTCGGATGGAAAGAAATTACAAAGTAATCTGTCAACATTTTCTCATCTTCCATACTCCATCTTCCATTTTCCATCTTGCATGTACTTTCTTTATCTTTACACTCAAAATTTTACAGAGAATTCAGGGAAAAATATGAGCATTCTTGTAGATAAAAAAACCCGTCTCGTAGTTCAGGGGATTACAGGCAGCGAAGGTTCATTCCACACTCAGCAGATGATAGATTATGGAACTAAAATAGTTGCAGGAGTGACACCAGGAAAAGGCGGAAGCGATTTCAATGGTGTTAAGGTTTACAACACAGTTGAAGAAGCAGTTAAAGAGCAGAAAGCAAATACATCCGTTATTTTTGTCCCTCCGGCTTTTGCAGGTGATGCAATTCTTGAAGCAGCAAGTGCTGGAATTAAAGTTATCATCTGTATAACAGAAGGTATTCCTGCAAGAGATATGATTAATGTTTACAACTCAATTAAGAATAAAGATGTCGTTCTGGTAGGCCCAAACTGCCCTGGAGTTATTTCTCCGGGTAAAGCAAAAGTAGGAATTATGCCCGGTTTTATTCATAAAGCAGGAAAGATTGGAGTCGTATCAAGAAGCGGGACTCTTACTTATGAAGCAGTAAAACAATTAACAGATGTTGGTTTGGGGCAATCAACCTGCGTTGGAATTGGTGGTGACCCTGTTATTGGCTCAAGATTCGTGGATATTATAAAATTATTTAACGAAGACCCTGATACAGATGGAATTGTAATGATTGGTGAAATTGGCGGCACTGCCGAAGAGGAAGCAGCTGAGTTCATAAAGAAAAATGTTAAAAAACCTGTAGTGGGTTTTATAGCAGGAAGAACTGCTCCTCCCGGTAGAAGGATGGGACATGCAGGTGCAATCATCTCCGGCGGTAAAGGGACTGCTATTGAAAAAATGATTGCGATGAAGAAAGCTGGTATTAAGGTTGTAGAAAGTCCGGCAGAGATTGCATCAACTATTCTGAAAGCAATAAAGACTAAAGCTGAAACGAAGACTAATAAGAAAAGCATAAAGCTGAAAGCCAAAAAAGAAAATTTTAATTTTAAAAAAAATAAAGCAAGAAAAAAATAAATAATTAACAGGAATTATTATGAAAGTAAAAGTTGTTCTTGAAAAGAGTGATGAGGGCGGATATACTGTTTTTGTTCCAACTTTACCTGGTTGCATTAGCGAAGGTAATTCTATTGATGAAGCGCTGGAAAACATTACAGAAGCTATTGAATTATATTTAGAACCAATAGAAGATGATCTTATAATTTCTAAAGATGTAATTATCAAAGAAATTAACTTATGACCAAAGTTCCTAATCTTCCATATTTCAAAATAATTAAAGCCTTGCAGAGGGATGGATGGATTGTAGTAAGACAAAAAGGGAGTCATATCAGATTACAAAAACATAATTAGCTCATATTCTTAAACAGGCAAAATAAACCTTGACCATTTTTTGAAATTGTTATAAATAGAAATAAGGAGACAGCTTGAACAATAAAACTTTAGCTATAATAAAACCTGATGCGGTTCGTGATAATAAAATTGGTGAAATAATTACTATGATCACTCGGGCTGGTTTTAAAATTAAAGATATGAAAATGGTAAGATTAACTAAACAATCTGCGGAAGGATTTTATGAAATACATAAAGAAAGATCTTTCTTTGGAGAATTAATTGAATATATGACTTCAGGACCTTGTGTTCCGATTGTACTTGAGAAAGAAAATGCAGTTGAAGATTACAGGAAATTAATTGGTACTACAGATCCTGCTAAAGCTGCTGAAGGGACAATAAGAAAATTATATGCGCGAAGCATCCAGTTTAATGCTGTTCATGGTTCAGATTCCAATGCAAATGCTGAAAAAGAAATAGCTCATTTCTTTTCAAGGAAAGAACTACTGGAAAATTATTCTGAATAAAATTTTTTGCAAAACTGTTTTGTCACTAAAAAGGATTTAAGATGAAATGCTTATTTAGCGTTGCTGTTATATTTTTATTTTTATTTGGATGCGGAGGAGAGAAAAATGAAAACGAAAAAATCGCCTCTGAAAATTTATACAAAATTGATTCTGCAGAAATCAAAACAAAACCAACGGAAAATCCTAACCAGAATTTTTTAATGAGGTACAATTTAGAGCTTAACAAAGAGTATAAATACAAAATAGCAACAGTATCAGATAATGTTCAAACAATAAAAGTTGATACGACAATATCTCAAAATGTTAATCAGAAAATGATTTACCTCATAAATGTAAAGCCAACTGAAATTGATAAAGACAGTATTTATGAAGTTGTCTGCACTTTCAACTCAATTAAGCTTGATGCAATTGCAAACAATCAAAAACACTCTTATCAAAGTGGTGTTACAAAAGATTCAACCGAGCTTTTAAAATTTGCTAACTACGAAGCTTTAGTAAATAATCCCTTTAATTTAAGAGTTGATAACAAGGGTAATATTCTTGAGATTTATAAAACCGATAAAATCATTACCAGATATCTAGAACTGCAGAAACTAGAGGACTCAATAACCACACAAGAGAGAAGTACTTTGCGGGAACAGATTTCTGAGGGTGCTATTAAACCACTTTTATCACAAATATTCAGAAAACTTCCGGAAAAAATAGTTGCTAAAGATTCTTCCTGGACAATCTCTCAGCCCGCTATTCCTTTTTTGGTCTTTCAGCTTCAGAATAATTATATCTACAATATTAATGCTCTTGAAGAATATAACGAAGATAAAGTTGCTGTTATTGATGCAAAACTTGATGCTAAAATAACAGGCAATACAAAAGTTACTGAACAAGGAATAACTTATGAGTTTAATAAACCATCATCTGAAACTTCGGGAAAAATTTATTTTAATGTTGAGCAGGGATGCGTTCTTAAATCATTGATAAAGAGCAAAACAACGATTTCTTATACAATGGAAGGTGATACTCCAACAGGAAAACAAAAAGGTTCACGCTCGGATGTAATGGAGTATACCAATATTGTCGAATTGCTGTAAGATTTCCCTGCCATGCCGGGCTTGACCCGGCATCTCATTTTTTAAGTAACTTCCCTAACCACTACTTTTATCCCCTCGACACGCATAACCTTAACTTTCTTTCCTCTCTCAATGTACTGCCAATCGGCAACAACATCATATCTTGTATTATTTATTTCTGCAGAACCTGCAGGTCTCAAATCAGTTAAAGCTACTCCTTCTGTTCCAATTAATTCTTTTTCAGAAGGATAAGATACAAATCCTTTCTCAGCAGTTTCTTCTTCAGCAAGGACAAGCCTGTTAAACAGAGTGCTTTTAGGTAAGAACTTTGCAAGCAGAAGTATTAAAACAAAAGCTCCGGTTAAAGCAACTGCAAGCTGTATAATTGCTGTTCCGATAATATCATAATCAAAAAATTCCATTCCACCTGTTAAAGCAAGGAAGAGAGAAGCAATAATAAGAATTATTCCGCTGATGCCTGTAACTCCAAACCCAGGAATTACAAAAATCTCAACTGCAATTAAAATTATTCCCGCAATGAATAAGAGTATCTCAACTATTGAGGCAAGCTGAAGTATGTAAGATGAACCAAAGAATAAAGCGAGTGCTATTAACGCTGTTGTACCAGCTACACCCCAACCTGGTGTTTTAATTTCAGCCATCAAACCGAAAAATCCTATCATAATAAGGATTGTAGAAACGATAGGATTATTCAGAAATTTAACAACATCTTCTGCCCAGTTTGAATGAACTGAAATTATCTGTGCACCTTTCAGATTAAATGCTGCGAGAACTTCAACCAGATCATTTACTGATGTATCTGCAATCCCATATTTCAAGGCTTCTTCTGTTGTCAGAGTTATAAGTGTAGTGCTGTCATCTAGACCTTCCACCACAATTCGTTCATCAACCATACCCTGAGCAATATCAGTTCTTCTACCATTTCGTTCTGCAGTTGATCGCATTTCGGATCTCATATATGATTGATATTTTTCACCAAGCTTCTCACCCGTTTGCCCAACAACAGTTGCAGCACCAATTGAACTTCCAGAAACCATTGCAATTTTATTGCAGGATAAAGCTATTAAAGCCCCAGCAGAAATAGCCCTGTTATTAATAAAAGCAATTGTAAGTATATGACTTGAGAGAATAGCATCTTTAATTTGTGTTGCAGCGTCAACCCTTCCACCGAAAGTGTTTATCTTAAAAATAATCGCATCCATATTTTGTTCATTGGCTTCCTTAACAACCCTGCTTACATAAGGAGCCATACCAAGATCAATTTCGCCATCAATCTCAGCATAATAAACTTTTTTGTTCTGGGAATTAATGAAAGGATGCAGGGAAATTATCACCAAAGGAATTAAAAAAATTTTCTTCAACTTAAAACCCCTTGAATATGATTTATGATTTTAATTGATAGATCGAAAAATTAATCTTTATAATCTTTAAATTTTTAAATCTTATTTATTGCAATATCAAATGTCCCAGCTTATCTCTCTTTGTTTTCAGGTAATGTTCGTTATCCGAGTTAGGGGATATTTCAATTGGGACACGCTCAACAATTTCTAATCCGTAGCCTTGAAGCCCTACAACTTTTTTTGGATTGTTGGTTAAGAGTCTTATCTTCCTTACACCAAGATCAAGAAGGATTTGAGCACCTATACCATAATCACGGACATCAGCTTTAAATCCTAAAAACTCATTCGCTTCAACAGTATCTTTCCCTTCCTCCTGTAATTTATAAGCGAGTATCTTATTTGTTAAACCGATTCCTCTTCCCTCCTGCCTCATATAAACAAGAACGCCTGTTCCTTCCTGTTCAATCATATCCAAAGCAGCATTAAGCTGGTCGTGGCAATCGCATCTTAAAGAATGAAACACATCTCCAGTTAAACACTCAGAGTGCATTCTTACAAGAACAGGCTCATTTGGTTTTATTGTTCCTTTAACCAGGGCAACCTGCTTTTTCTTATCAAGTGAACTCTGATATAAATAGAGTATGAATTTCCCATGCTTTGTAGGAAAATTTACATCGGTAATTTTACTGATGAGCCTTTCTTTTCTTAGTCTATAGCTTATAATATCTTTTACAGTAATTATCCTGAGTCCGAACTTCCCGGCAATTTCAATCAGTTCGGGAACTCTTGCCATCTCACCGTTTTCAGCAAGTATCTCGCATAAAACTCCGGCCGGCTGAAGACTTGCAAGCTTGCACAGATCAACAGCAGCTTCGGTATGCCCTGCTCTTCTCAAAACACCCTCATTAAAAGCTCTTAAAGGGAAAATATGTCCCGGCCTTGCAAAGTCAGTTGCTCTGGAATTCTTATCAATAATCTTTTTTATTGTTAAAGCTCTGTCTGCTGCAGAAATACCTGTAGTGGTTCCTTCAATTGCGTCCACAGTAACTGTAAATTGTGTACCGTGAAGAGCAGAATTCTGATCAACCATTAGAGGAAGTCCTAATTCATCAAGTCTTTTTCCAGGCAAGGCAACACAAAGCATTCCCTTTCCATGAGTTACCATAAAGTTTACAACATCGGGAGTAACATATTCAGCTGCGCAAACAAAATCCCCTTCGTTTTCTCTCTCTTCATCATCTACAATAATAATGATCTTACCATTTTTTATTTCTTCAATTGCTTCTTCAACTTTGCAAAACATTTTCGTATCCGGATTTATTTTTCAAAAAAAATTATGATTTATCTTCCTTTGATGACAATACAGTAGTGACAGCAGAGCGTTCAACTTTCACTTTAACATTATCGGAAATTGCAAGTAAGACGGTCTTTTCATCCAAACCTGCAATAATACCGTGCAAACCGCCGCTTGTAATTACCTTATCTCCTTTTTCAATACTTGATAACATCTTTTCTCTTTGCTTAGCGCGTTTTTGCTGAGGTCTTATTATCATAAAATAAAAGATCAAAAAGATTGCGCCAAACATAATCAAAGTACTTACAAGGTTACCCCCGCCTCCATCAGTTGGCGCCATTAGAATTAAATTTAACAAGTTATTCCTCCGTATTTATTTTGTTATTTATTATTCTTTTCAACATTCCTTTTTTCCAATCCGAAAAATTTCCTTCAAGTATCCTTTCTCTGGCTGTTCTCATCAGGCTCAGGTAGAAATTCAGATTATGAATGCTTGCAAGCTCCAGAGCAAGAATTTCACCCGCAATAAAAAGATGTCTTAAATATGCTTTTGAAAAATTTGTACACGCATAACAATTACAGTTTTCATCTATAACTGAAAAATCATCTTTATACTTTGCATTCCTCATTGATATTATTCCATTAGAAGTAAAAAGATATGCATTGCGTCCGTTTCTTGTTGGCATTACACAATCAAGCATATCAACACCTCTCTCAATAGCTTCGAGAAGATTTTCCGGTCTTCCAACACCCATAAGATATCTTGGTTTATTTTCGGGTATCAGAGTTGTTGTAAAATCAACAATATCATACATAATTTCTACAGGTTCTCCTACAGCTAATCCCCCGATTGCATAACCATCGAAATCAAATTTGATAAGATCGTTTGCGGATAATTCCCTGAGATCTTTATAAACACTTCCCTGGATAATCCCGAACATAAATTGTTTATGCCCGTAAAGAGGAAGAGATTTTTCAAAAGCTTCTTTACTCATTAAAGCCCAGCTTGAAGTTAGTTTTGCTGAATTAAGTGCATACTCATATTCACAAGGATAAGGAGTACATTCATCCAGAACCATCATAATATCTGAACCAATGCTTCTCTGGATTCCCACAACTTTTTCTGGAGTGAAAAAATGAGAACTTCCATCAAGATGAGATCTGAATTCGACTCCTTCCGGTTTAACTTTTCTTAACTCTGAAAGACTGAACACCTGGAAGCCGCCGCTGTCTGTAAGTATAGGTTTATTCCAGTTCATAAACCTGTGCAAACCACCGGCTTTTTCCAGAACTTCAATGCCAGGTCTTAAGTAAAGATGATAAGTATTTGAAAGAACAATCTGGGTTTTAATTTCCTCTAAGTACTTTTGACTTACTGCTTTTACAGTTCCTTGTGTACCAACCGGCATAAAAGCCGGAGTTTCAACTATTCCGTGATCAGTTTCAAAATAACCGGCTCGCGCCTTTTTATCTGTAGAAGAAACAGAAAACTTAAGCAAAATTACCCATTAAAGGTTCATAAATCAATTTAATTAAACATACAAAATTAAGCGTATTCCGGCATAACTGCTAAATACTCAGGAAAAAGGGACTGGTAAGTAATAAGATTATAAGAATTTACTTCTCTCTATAGTAGTAGGTATCCGGCAGGTTTCTTTTTTACCAAATAATTTATAACGATTTTTTGCAACAAGGTTATAGAGAAAATCCCTAATTTGTTTTGGAATTATTATAAAAACATATAACATCTTCCACAATCCTGTAAGATTTTTTGCAACAAGTAAAGCTGCAGTTGATCTTACATAATATTTATCTCCTACAATCAAAACAAAAGTATCAAAATCCTCAGTTGAAAGATTGAATTTTTTAAGAAGCTTTTCTCCTGTTTCCGACTGAAGTGCAGTAAACCTGAATTTATCTTTTTTATCCCGATCTAATAAAAAATTAACCCAGAAATTGCAGAAGTTGCAAACTCCATCGAAGAGGATAATGTAATGTGCGTTATTCAATTCGGTTTTTATTAGTTAATAGTTATTGGTCAATAGTCATTTGTCATTGGTTGTCATTCTGTAATCATTCAATTGTTTTAAAACAACGAATGACTATGAATGACAGCAAAGCGAATGACCGGAGATTACCTGAACTTACTCTTACTCTTGAACTTGCTCTGTTATGTTTAACAAGATAAATTCAAGATATTAGATTCGTTTCCCTGTTATCTGTTAATTTCACAATATCTATTCTTATCTGGTTAGCACGAGTGATTAAAAAAGTGAATCCATCAAAAGAAACTGTTTCACCTTGCAAAGGAATTCTTCCAAGCCTTGTGGTTATATAACCTGCTATGGTTTCATAATCACCCGTTGGAATATTGAGACCATATTCTTCATTAATAAAATCAATTTCAACTTTACCATTGATGATATATGAATTATCAGATATTTTCCTATTGATATTTTCCTCAATATCATATTCATCTTTTATTTCACCAAACATCTCTTCAAAAATATCTTCCATCGTTACAATTCCGGCAGTTCCTCCAAATTCATCAACAACAATTGCAATTGTTACCTGACGATTGAGAAATTCATTAAGCATCTCGAAGCTTTTTTTTGTTTCAGGTACAAAAACAGCATCATGCAGAATCTCCTGAATATTCTTCGGTGATTTGAAAAAATCGTTGGCGTAAATTATTCCTTTTACGTTATCAAGACTCTCTTCATAAACAGGCAGCTTTGAATACCCCGAATCAATAAATAATAAAAGCGCTTCTTCAATTGAACTAGTACTTTCAATACCTACAATCTCAGTTCTTGGACGCATAGCTTCATACACCCTTTGTTTACCAAGTGATAAAACTTTGCTGATAATATCACTCTCCTTTTTATCAACCATTCCTGCTTTATAACTTTCCCGAACTAAAACATCGAATTCTTCCTTACTAAAAAGGAATTTTACATTTTCAGCTTTCATACTTGATGACTTTGCCAGGAAAGATGAGATTAAAGAAAAAACTTTTATAAAGGGGAACAAGATAAAAGAGATGACTCTTAATGGCAGTGCCATAGTCATTACTAAACGCTCAGAAAGTTCCCTTGCAAAAAACTTTGGGATTAGCTCACCAAGCATAAGTATTATAAAAGATGAAATCAGAAGAATTTCAAATTCGTTAAATGAAAATATTGATGCAAGAAATATCGCGCTGATAGAAGCAAAAGCAATATTAGCAATATTATTACCAACGAGAACTGTTGAGAAGAAGGTTTGCGGATGATTTATAAAATAAAGTGCACTCTGAGCAGCAAGATTTTTTTTACTGGCTTTAACTTCAATTTTAATTTTGTTGGCAACAACAAATGCAATTTCAGTCCCTGAAAAAAAACCACTAATCAAAATAAGCAGTAAAAGAGAAATAATTTCTAAGATCATTTCAATATGCTTTTTCTATTTTGATATCGGAAATCAGATGCTCAAAAATCTTTTCGCCGGAACTGAATGCCAAATGAACTGTTACGGTCTTTTCAGAATCAAGTTCAGGTTTAACTTCTAATCCGGTCTTTACGCCAAACCGGAATTCTTTTTCTTCTCCAACAGTTAAAGTTTTACCAGGTATATTTTCATTTAAAGATTCAAGGACGGGTTCAAAACGATAAACGGGTTTATCTTCCTGAGTAAGAATTATTTCATTAAGATTTAATTCTTTTATTTCATAGGATTCTAAATTCTTTACCTTAAGATTTCCTGTAATATGAAAAGAAGCTGGTTCTCCCGGCATAAGATTCAGCCAGCAAGAAATATCGGAATGATTAATGGAAATTTTTAATTGGTCCGAATGAGATTTAACTGTTCCGCAACTGTTCAAAAAAAATGAAACTGCTGATACAAAAAAAATCAATCTTAAAACCATTATAACAAATCATAAATAATTAATACCGCAGTTAAAATATAAAGAGAAAGAGTTAATATCATAGGAATATCTTTTATCATAATCTGGGTTGTGTTCTCTCCTTCTTCTGTAATATAAACAAGATACATATACCTGAAAATGCCAAAAACCACAAAGGGTGTTGTGTAAATTAAATTCTCATTTCCAAAAATTTTAACTGTTCTTTCTGAAACTGTATAAAGGGCATAACAAATTATAACAGTTGAGGCAGCGACAGTTGATATTTGTCTTGCCAAACGGGTTGAGTAATCTTTTAAAACTTTTCTTGTAGTGGCACTGTTATTAGCATTATCTAAAGTAAGTCTTAATTCAGAATATCTTTTCATTGCTGCAAGAAAAAGCGACAGAAACATTGTTGTGAATATAAGCCAGCTTGATATTTCAACTTCAATTGCATAAGCTCCACCGATAACTCTGAGCATAAATCCTGCTGCAATTGTAAAGATATCGAGCAATACAATATGCTTAAACGAAATGGAGTAGAACAGGTTCAGGAGAAAAAATGAAAGAATAAGAATACTGAATTTTAATGTAAAGAAAGGAAGAGATATCAGAACCGGAAGGCTTAGTAAAAACAAAGAAATGTATGCCTGCTTTACAGAAATAGTTCCAGCTGCAAGAGGCCTAAGCTTTTTAACAGGATGTGCTTTGTCAGCTTCAATATCACTAATATCATTTATTATATAAATTATACTGCTTGTTAAGCAGAAAACAGCAAGAGCTGCCAAAGTAATAAATAAAAGATCTGTGTTAAAAAGATTTAATGAGAACAGAAGCGGAACAAATACAAAACTGTTTTTTATCCATTGCGGAATCCGGAAAAGAGTAAGGTAATTTCTGATCATTTAAAAGACCGCAGCTTCCTGATAAACACCGTAAACTTCCTTAAGCTGGTTTACCATCTCTCCGAGTGTTACATAGTTATGTGCTGCTTTAATTAGTACAGGCATTATATTATTTCCATTTATTGCAGTCTCTTTTATTTCATTCAGGCTTTCAGAAACAGATTCTTCGTTTCTGCTTTGTCTTAATTCGGTAAGTCTTATTCTTTGCTTCTTTTCAACTTCCGGAGAGATCAAAAGAATCGGAATATCAATCTTGTTACCTTCTTCTACAAACTCATTAACACCAATGATGAATTTTTCTTTTCTTTCAACTTCTTTCTGGTATCTGTATGCTGCATTTGCAATTTCTTTCTGAAAATAACCTGCTTCAATTGCAGGAATAACACCGCCAAGCGCATCAATGTGATCAAAAATTTCGTTTGCCTGCTTTTCCATTTTATCAGTTAATGCTTCAACAAAATAGCTGCCTCCCAATGGATCGACAGTATTTATCACCCCTGTTTCATAAGCAATTAATTGCTGCGTTCTTAAAGCAATCTTCACTGCTTTTTCACCCGGCAGAGCAAGGGTCTCATCCATTGAATTAGTATGTAATGACTGAGTACCCCCAAGCACTCCTGCTAAAGCCTGGAAAGCAGTTCTTATAATATTATTTTCCGGCTGTTGTGCAGTTAATGTACATCCTGCAGTTTGTGTGTGAAAACGGAGCCACCAGCTCCTCGGATTTTTCGCTTTATATTTTTCTCTCATTCTTTTTGCAAAAATCTTTCTCGCAGCTCTATATTTGGCAATCTCCTCAAAGAAATCAAGATGAGAATTAAAGAAGAATGACAACCTTGGTGCAAAATCATCAATGTCCATTCCGCGTTCCATACAAGCTTCTATATATGCAAAACCATCAGCCAAAGTATAAGCAAGCTCCTGCACTGCAGTTGAGCCAGCTTCACGGATATGATAGCCGCTTATTGAAACCGGATTCCATTGCGGGGTTTCTTTTGAACAGAACTCAATCATATCAATAATAATTTTTAGAGAGGGATTTGGAGGGAAGATATATTCTTTCTGAGCAATATATTCTTTTAAAATATCATTCTGCAATGTACCACGAAGATCTTTGAAATCAATCCCCTGCTGTTGGGCAACAGCAAGATAAAAAGCAAAGATCATTGCTGCAGGGGAATTAATTGTCATAGAAGTTGAAACTTTATCAAGAGGAATTTTATTAAATAAAATCTCCATATCTTTTAAAGATGAGACTGAAACACCACAAATTCCCACTTCACCTTCAGTCAACCCGGCATCAGCATCCCAACCCATTAAAGTAGGAAGATCAAATGCTACAGAGAGACCTGTCTGACCCTTATTCAACAAATAATGAAAACGCTCATTCGTATCTTCAGGAGAACCGAAACCTGCGAACTGCCGCATCGTCCAGATTTTACCTCTATAGCCATTGACATGAACTCCTCTTGTATAAGGATATTCTCCGGGGAAGCCAATTTCACTTAGATAATTTATTTGCTGAATATCCTCCGGGGTATAAAGAATTTTAACATCTTCACCGCTTACAGTTGTAAACTTCATGCCGGTATTTTTAATACTCTTTACTTTTTCATCATATTCTTTTTTTCTTTTTATGAATTCTTCATTCAACATAAAATTCCTTTAAATTTTTTTTAACTGGTTCTGCCAAACCTTCTGTCAAATTCAGTTAAAGATATTTTTACTACAATAGGTCTGCCGTGAGGGCAAACATAAGGCATTGATGTTGCAAAAAGCTGATCAATCAAAAGTTTCATTTCGTTTTCGGAAAGTTTATCTCCTGCTTTAATCGCTGTTTTACAGGAATAGGATTTAGCAATATTATCGCTAATCTCAAGTTGTTTTTCGATCTGGTTAGTTGAATACTCATCAATAATATCCAGCAAAATCTTTTCTTCAGAACCCGGTTTAATGTCATCAGGAACGCCTTCAATAATTACTTTACTTTTTCCTGAAAACTTTATCGCAAAACCAAGTTTTCTTAAATATGGTTCAACGTCTTTTATTAATGCAAATGTACCGGGATCGGGTTCAAGGGTTTTGGAAAAAAGAAGATGCTGAGAGAATGGAAGATCATTCTCAAGACGTTTAATTGCTTTCTCATATAAAATTCTTTCATGAGCAACATGCTGATCAATTATCATCAAACCTGATTTAATCTGTGAAAGAATGTATTTATTATGTAACTGATATATAAATGAAACTGAATTCCCGGTTAATTCAGAGGATTTTTCATGTGGTTTATGAAGAATCTCAGTTGTAACATTCTCAAGAGGAGATTCTTTTACATCACCATCGGCAGGCTTAATTATATCATCTGAAACAGAACTGAAAATCAAATCAATATCTTTGTTAGAAAAATCTGTTTTTGCGTAAGATCCCTTCGATTCAAAATATGGTCTGTCGCTAAAATCCTTTCTCTCTGTTTTTCTGAAATTATCAACTCTGAGCTTTTCGGTTTCATCTGTCATTTCAGTAAACATCATTGAAGGAACAAGATCGTATGTACCAAGAGCTTTTTTCACAACAGCAAGAACAAAATTGTAAACATTCTTCTCATCATCAAACCTTGCTTCAAGCTTATTAGGATGAACATTCACGTCAGTTTTACGAGGATCAATATCCATAAAAAGAATGAAGAAAGGGTAATCTCCCTTTTCAAGAACATTTTCATAAGCAGTAAAAACCGCATGATTAATTTGCCGACTTATTACAAACCTGTTGTTTAGGAAAAAATATTGCTCTCCTTTACTTTTCTTAAGCATAGAAGGTTTTCCAACATAACCATATAAGTTTGCATAATCAGTTTTCTCTTCAACATGAATCAATGCATCAAGCATATTATCAGCAAAGACTTGTGAGATTCTTTCTTCAAGTGATCCAGATTTGTAATTAAAAATAATTTCATCATCATTGTAAAATTTAAAAGAAATATCAGGATGACTAAGAGATATTTTGTTAAATGTATCAATGATATGCTTAAGTTCAGTTGCATCTGTTTTAAGAAAATTTCTTCTTGCAGGAGTATTGTAAAATAAATTTTTTATTGATATGGAAGTTCCTTTGGGGAATGATCCTTTTTCCTTTATTTTCTCTCCAGAATCAAACCGGATTGAAGTACCAATTTCATCTCCATGGGTTTCGGTTTTAATTTCAAGCTGGCTTACTGCAGCAATTGAGCTTATTGCTTCTCCCCTGAAACCAAGTGTATAGATTGCTTCAAGATCTTCATACGAAGAGATTTTACTCGTTGCGTGTTTTTGGATGCAGAGAAGAGCATCAGCTTCACTCATTCCAATGCCATCATCAATTATATGAATTAAGGATTTGCCGGCATGTTTTATATGAATCTCTATATTCTGTGCACTTGCGTCAACAGAATTTTCGAGAAGCTCCTTAACAACAGAATCAGGCCGTTGAACAACCTCCCCGGCTGCTATTTTATTAACAACATTCTCAGGTAATATTTTTATTCTGTTGTTCATCTTCTTTTATAATGTACAATTTCAAACAGGCTTCTCTTTTCTCTTGATTCCGGTTTCCAGATTTTTTCCTTTATTTCGGGGAAATAAACATCACCTTCAGATTCAAAATTCATAAATGAGATTATCATTTCATCTGCTAAATTTATTCCTTGTCTGTAAATTTCTCCTCCACCAATGATGAATGCTTTTTCAATATTCAAAGTTCTGCAATACTCAATTGCTTCATTTAAACTATTAAATTTCTTTACATCATCAAACTCAAAACCACGTTCTTTATCTCTTGTAATTATTATATTTAATCTTCCTTTTAAAGGTTTTCCAAGTGTTTCAAAAGTTTTTCTTCCCATAATAATTGGAAAACCAAGGGTAGTGTTTTTGAAATGCTGAAATTCCTCCTTTACATTCCAGGGCATATCCCCGTTTGATCTGCCTATAACACCATTTTGAGCAACAGCAGATATAATAATTAATTTCAAACTGCAACCTCAAATCGGATTTTTTCATAATACTGGTAATCAACCAACTCAAAATCTTCGAACTTTAATTCGTCAATTGGTTTATGGGCAATTTTTAATTGAGGAAGTGGAAGGGGTTTTCTTTTCAATTGTTCTTTCAAACCTTCAAGATGATCATATTTTTCCAATGGACTCCCTTTATCTGCTACATAAATATGGGCATCAATAATCGTATGAGCAAAGAATCCAAGATCAAGTTCGGTCTCCTGAGCAATTATTTGCGTGAGTATAGAATAAGCTGCAAGATTAAATGGAATCCCGAGTGCGATATCACCGGAACGCTGAGTCAGGTGACAGTTTAATTTTCCCTCATTAACATTAAAAGCAAAAGAATAATGACAAGGAGGAAGTTTACTCTTTATTGCATTACCAGGTTCCCAGGCAGTTACTACTAAACGACGACTGTAAGGTTTTCTTTTTATCTCATCAATTACATATTTGATCTGATCTACTTCAACTACCTTCCATTCACCGTTTTCATCTTTTTGAGCACTAGGAAATTTTCTCCAATAATAACCATAAGCCGTTTCAAGGTTCCCTTCTTCGTCAGCCCATGCATCCCAGATTTTAGTATGCTTACTAAGATTCCTGATATGATCTTCTCCAGATAAATACCAGAGAACTTCATGCAGAAGTGATTTCCATTCAATTTTTTTTGTTGTAAGAAGAGGAAAGCCCTTTGATAAATCAACTTTATAAAAAGCGCCAAAATATGAGATTGTATCTATCCCCGTTCTAGAAGGTTTTCTTGTTCCCTCACTAATTACCAATCGTACCAGATCAAGATATTCTTTCATTAGATAAATTCCAGTTTAGGTTATCGAGGAGATTTTCCTAAAAACAAATTTAATAAATTTTTGTTAAAATATCGGTCATTCCAGATATTTCACTGCAGGCAATTTTTATTGCTTCCTCAAAATTGTTTATCGGGTCATCAATATAAGTTACTAATTCAATTGGAAAAACATTCATACTCAAATTCTCTGAAACTTGTTTATCAATCTTTCCGCAACAAAGTACAACAGGAATATTTTCTTTCTCAAAAATTGAAATTATTATCCATGCTCCCTTTCCCTTCATACTTTGTTCATCAAAGGCTCCTTCACCTGTTATTACAATATCAAAATTTGTATCGTTTATACCTACTCTCAAATTATCAGAAATAAAATCTAATGCATGTTTTTTGATTGTTTCCGATAAAAGATTTAGACCAACTGATAATCCTCCTCCTGCACCCGATAACTCTTTAGCTGTATTTTTTAACATATTATTTTGTATAGTATTAACAATTTTACCCCATCCTAATTCAATTACTTTGAGTTCAGCATTTGAAGCGCCCTTTTGTTTCCCAAAAATAATCCCTCCATCTTTTCCTAACAAAGAGTTATTAACATCTAAAACAACCTCAATAATAAATGGTAAATCATTCCGATTAAATTCAATCTTGCTGACTTTAGGATAATTTTCGGGGAGCACTTCTAATTCTGAACCATATGAATCAAATATTTTCAGACCAAATCTGGAGCACATTCCTAAACCTAAATCCATGGTTCCTGTTCCACCTATTCCTATAACAAGCTTATTAACTTCATATTTATATTCTTCAATATCCTGAAGAATTAATTTCAATAAATCTCCTAATCCTTTTGAGCTTAAATAAAGTGGATGTCTTTTACTAATAGGAATCCTTTTTAATCCAAGCACCTCTGCTGACTCTATGTATAGAGTTTTATTATCTCTGTCTAAGCCAATCTTGCAATCTATAAAAGATTCATCATATGGTGTTGTAATCTGATAATTCAATATCTCAAGTCCAAAATAAAACTTGCATATTTTTAAAAAACCATCTCCTCCATCTGAGATTGGTTTTTGAATTACATTGAATAGTGATTTATCAAGATGTTTATTAAACAATTTTGAGACTTCAACAGCATCAGCAGTTTCTTTAAAACTATTTACAGCAACTAAAATATTTTTCATGAGTATCTTTACTTATTTAAAACTTCATTATATAAGTTTATAGTTTCATCAGCAATTTTATTCCATAAGAAATTTTGTTTAATGTGTTCCTTCAGCTTATCATCTTTTGGTTTGTTCAGAGTTTTTTCAATTCCTTCCTTAATTGAATCAACAGAATATGGATTTACATACACTGCCATATCATTAAAATAATCTTTTGTACCACCATAAGGAGTGATCACAATCTTAGTTCCGGCAAGCCCTGCTTCGAGCGCAGTAATACCCGGTGTTTCATATAATGATGGTAAGACAAAGGTATTACAAGCAGCATAAGCTGAAGCAAGCATTGGTGAATT
Source organism: Ignavibacteria bacterium RBG_16_34_14 (assembly GCA_001802865.1). Lineage (GTDB taxonomy): Bacteria > Bacteroidota > Ignavibacteria > Ignavibacteriales > Ignavibacteriaceae > RBG-16-34-14. Next base: position 22,285 of record MHAF01000006.1, on the reverse strand, counting down.
ATTATCCATAGCCTCAATTATTTTCAGGTTCTTGTTATTACCGGCTTCCTTGAGAACTTTTTCTGATTCATTGGAATCAATTATTTTCCCTATAAAAACAGCGGGATGATTTATTTTACTTAAAGCTTTAACAAGTGATGGAATATTTTTTCTTGCAGCCCCTATATGACCGACACAAAGGATAAAATTTTTTATTCCAAATTCTTTTTCAAATAAGGAAGGATCAGCATTTAAAAATCTATCTGAAACTCCATTATGGATAATTTTAAACTTTTCTTTGGGAATTGAAAAAGCTTCTGAGATTAAGTTGAGCTCCTCACTTGTATTTGGAGTTACTTTTACTGCCCATTCACAAATATCGCGTGTAAAACCATAATCAAACCAGATTCCCCTTGAAACTTTTCTTGTAATTTTATCAAGTTTACTAAATATTTTTAGGAATGATGCCGAATGGGTGCTGAAAAAAACCGGTTCAACAATAAACCTGACTTTACTGCTTCTCATATTTCTTGCAAGATTATACACTGAAAAACCTGAACTAATTAAATGTACAAGATCATACGCATTCAGTTTTGGATGCCACATATTAAACAAATCAACTTCAATTCCCTTCTGAATAAGTTTCTCACGAACTTCCATAATTTTAGTATAAGGTCCGCCTCTTGATAATATAACACCTTCATGAGTCGCGAAGCAGATTTTCATAACCTTCTTTTCCTTATCTCAAAAAGGATATCATCTTTTAACATTCTGTCCGTATATTTTCTTAAAATTTCAGGCTGTAAGCCAGTTTCGAATTTGTATTCGGGTAAATTAATTTTTTTATAATCATTGCCGGATAGAGACATTAAATAATCTTCTTTTGAGGGATGAATTACTCTTAACCAGAAAGACTCATCGCTTGTTTCAGTTTCTATTTTCAAATTGCCATTATTAAATAATACAGAAAATCTGATTTTACTTCTCTCTTTCCACCACCTCGCATACTCAATAAAAGTTACATTTTGCAAATCAAATTCATTAATAAAACTAAATATCTTTTTATGTATATCAAATCTCTCTTCTTGTGGATGAGTACAAAGAATAACAGGCTCACATAAAGAAATTTTTCGTTTGATGACCTCTTTAAAATACTCAAGCAATTCGTCCTCATCATATTCAGCTTGATGTAATCTTCCGAAACTTATTGGATGAATCGGAATCTGAAGAACATTATTTAACCCATCATCTAAAACAGATAAATGAGGAAAATTATCATAACTGTATGAAAATTCTGAGGAATATTCAAAGCCAAGATTCTCTGCTGATTTACCAAATAAGGTATTCCATTCACCGAAAGGTGCTGCTGTACCCCTTGCATTAATTGCTGCTTTATCAAGAACTCCAATTCCTTTTTTAAGATTTTCATAATTCTTTTTATAAGAATTAAATATTCTATGCCTGTAGCAATGCAAACCTATTTCCTGACCTTTGAATGAAGAATACTTATTTATCCAATCCTCCGCTGATTTAGTTTCAACAAACCATGTCCCTCTTATATTATTTTCCATCAGAGTTTTATATAACAATTCAACTTGCTCAGGAGAGCCATAATCAGTATCAATTCTGAACAAAAAAATATTTTTAGAACTTCCCGGGAAATTCCATAAAGAGATAAAAGGATAATTTCTTGCATGATAAAGATATTCAAGGGCAGTTCTTATAAAATGATAAATACCACCTTTAGATACTTTAGATACTCTTTCTGAAGGTGATTCTTTTATTGAAGAGAAAATTTTCTTTCTTAAAACTCTTTTATCAGCCAATGCAGAGACAAAATTTCCAGGTATTATTACTATTTTTCCCTTATCCTCCTTAAAATCTGAAATAACATGTCTTCCCTTCTGATCCTTTAAAGTATTTGCATCGGAAGGCACAGAACAATTTCTATATAAATCTATAAGGGGCAGATAATATCCGAATACTTTCTCACGGGAAAAAAGATATCTTAAATAAACTTTTTTTGTATTGATCTTAAATATTTTTTCTGCAAAATCTGCTTCAATAAGAATACTCCCCCCATTTCTAACAAACCGCAGAATTTTTTCTTTCTCTTCTTTATTTAAAGCAGAATTTACTATTATCACCGCATATTCATTTAAGAGCTCATTACTCCAGTCAATCAACGATTGAGAAACACCTATCTGATCTAACAGGATATCCCAATAAGGTAATTTCTTAGTAATAGCACTATTGAGTTTCAAATGAAAATCCGTTTAATAAAATTGATTTCATCTTTCCCAATCCTCATTATTATGAAAAGCAATGGAATGAAGAAGATAACTGCAATTAATAATTCAATATATAATGGCATAGATAGGAAAATTAATAACACAAGAACGATGGATGTAAATAGCACTGGATAAATAATAAATCTTAATATTTTTACTTCAATATCTCTTTTAATGTAATAGGCCATATATGAAAGAGAAAAAATGTTCAGTATTGTAAATGCATAAATGACTCCGTATGCACCTATGAAAGGAGTAAGACCAAATGTTAGAATAAGAAATACAATCAATGCAATTAAGAGTGAGATAGTATAGATTTTTTCTTTCATTAAACCAATAAGAGTATTAGCAAAAACCGAATCAATTGTTGTAAATACAAAATAGATAAGTAATAATCTAAAAATAAAAATGGCTTCAGTATAATCAATTCCAAAAACTCTTGTAATTATAAATTCGCATAACAAAAATAATAAGAGAGATGCAATCAATGTAAACACAACTACTATTTTAAGTACCGTATTGAATATCTCTTCGAGTGAACTTTCTCTTGCGGAAATTATATTAATTATCTTTGGAAGGAATAATGTTACAAAAACTCTGTCGAATATAAGGAAGAGACCTGCCATTTTAAATGCTGCGCTGAAAATTCCCGCTTCAGAATTGCCGGCGATGAAAGCAATATAAATTACCGGAAAGGCAGCTAAAAACTGGGAAATATAAGAAGCTATCCCCAGAGGAAATGACTCCTTTAATGTTCTGAAAAAAAATTTTTTACTTCTTGCAAGATGAAAAGAATAACCGGACTTTTTATAAAAGTAAATAAAATATAATGAGGTAACTGCCCCGCCGATTGTCCAGGCTATTCCTGTTAAAACAGCATCGTCTTCTTTATTAATCAGAATAATTACGAGCAAAAAATAAACAGCAGTACCAAGTATCCTCGTATAAGCTACAATTTCCATCTTTTGTATTCCAGTAAAAAACCATTCAAGCATAAAAGCTGTTGGAAATAAAAAGATTATGTACGAGAGAATTATATAACTTGTTTCAGAAAAACCGGAAAGTAAAAAGGTTAGAATAATCGTTATTAGAAATACGATTATCGAAAGAGTCAATCTTCCAAAAAAAATTTCTCCTGTAATTTCATTTGAATTTTGGTTAGCTGCAATTTTTCTAGTACCAAAGATTGTTAAACCTCCGTTCGCTAAAACCAAAGCATAGTTTAATACTGATTGTCCCACATTGACAGCACCAAATCCTGATTTACCAAGAACACGTGCAAGGTAAGCAGTGGCTAAAAATCCAATGAATTTCATGGCTAAATCCATTGAAAAAAGAGAAAGCGTATTCCTAAGATTTTTATTCAAACTGTATTGGCCAGTTTGTTTTTAATAATCTTTACTATTTTTTGTGAGGCTTTACCATCGCCAAAAGGATTTTTTTTGTTGAAGAAATTAAATCCTTTGGAAACCTTTTCATCTATTAGGTAAAAAAGCTTTCTGATCTTTTTTGGGGAATGACCAGCAAGAAAAGCATAACCGGCATCTATTGCTTCATTTCTTTCAGTGGTCTTGCGAAGAACCATAATCGGCTTTTTAAATACAAAACATTCTTCCTGAACACCACCAGAATCACTAATAATAAACCGGCAATTCTGCATCAGAAATAAGAAAGATAAATAATCGACAGGAGGCAGAAGAATAAAATTCTTAACCTTTTGTAAAATTTCATTAACCGGATTTTTAACATTAGGATTAAGATGAACCGGGTAAACAAATTTGTATTCGGAATTTTCTTCTGCTAATTCCTTAAGTAATATCAATATCATTTTGAGATCTTCACCGAACTTTTCCCTCCTGTGCATTGTTATTAAAATATATTTATCACTTATAAATTTCTGCTTAGCTTCTGATTCAATTTTCTTTTTTATTTTATTTGAAATAAAAACGTTATTCAATTTTTTCTTTATTTCAAGAACAGCATCAATTACAGTATTCCCGGTGATCCAGATTTTGTTCGAATTAAATCCTTCTTTCAGCAGGTTTTGTTTTGCTAGCTGAGTAGGTGCGAAATTAAAATCTGCTACTAAAGAAATTATTTTTCTGTTTACTTCTTCAGGAAAAGGTGAATAAATATTATTACTTCTTAAACCAGCTTCAATATGAGCTATTTTTATTTTATGATAAAATGCAGCAAGTGATGCAGCAAAAGCTGTAGTTGTATCTCCCTGAACAAGCAGAAGATCCGGTTTTTCTTTTTGAAGTAATAAATCTATTTTTTTTAATGCATCCGCTGTAAGATTATTAAGATTTTGATTGCGCGTCATTATATCAAGATCATAATTAATCTTAAGTTTAAATATATTACTCATCTGTTTCAGCATCTCTTTATGCTGTCCGGTTGAGCACAGTACAATTTTGAACTTACTGTTTCTCTTTAATTCGTTTATAACCGGAGTTAATTTTATTACTTCAGGGCGTGTACCAAATACGACAAGAATTTTTTTCATTTATAAAGACAATTTTATAATAATGTTTGTAAGATTTTCTCTGCTTCTTTTATTTACTTCAAAGAATTTAACCTGTTCATCACGCAATTCTTTTAGACATCCTAATGATGGAACAACAATATTTTTTTTATAACTCATCGCTAAAACAACTCCTCCCGATGTAAGGATATCTTTGTAATTAAAAATAACGTAATCGGCAGAATTTAAGAAATAAGGAACATCCTCATCGGGAATTATACTACCTTCAAGAAAGGTTTTTTTGTTATCTGAAAGATTTTTTAATTCATTAAAGTAATTTTGATTTCCCTTTTTAATAAAACCAGCAATGATCAACTTATTTTTATTATCGAGTTTGTTGAAAATTTCTATTACTTCTTTAATCCCTTTATATTCTGCAATAGAACCAAACATTAAAAAAATTTTATCATTTATACTTAAGTGATTATGAAAATATTTTTTATTGAGCATTTCAACTGCTTTATCTTTTTCAAAAATATCGGATGGAAATATCGGATGCTTAACCACAAAAAATTTTTCCTTTTCTATATTCAGAATATCAGTAACCAAATCAATTGCACTTTCACAGTGAACGTGAAGTTTGTCAGCTAATCTTGCAAGCTGTCTTCTGATCTTTTTATTTAAGTAAAGATATTTATTAGGATGAGGATAACGGTTGTGTACTGTCCAGATTATTTTTCCGCCAAACAGCTTGTAAAGAATAATCCAGAAGAGTTTCCAATTAATACCAATAAAAGATTTTAAATCCTCAAACTCGAACCAGTGGTAATGAAGAATACTTTTTTCAGCTTTTAATCTGCTTAAAAATATTCTGGGAAGGGATTTGGCGTTGAAGCTTTCTATTTTAATTGATGAAGAATCATTGAGAAATTCTTCATAGAGCTGGTAAAGATAACTTGTATTTTTATTTACTTCAGGAATCTGAGGAAGAACAAATATTTTAGCAATACCCGGAGATAATTTCTGATATTCATCTAATAATGAAGATTCTTTCATTAATTTTTTTCAGTAATAGAGGATGAACGCATGCAATATAACTAAAATTTAAAACCCAAGGAGAAATGATTTGCACTTCCAAACCCAAGTGAGAATGGCACAAAAGCATAATCAAAATTGAGATTTCCCCAGATCAAACCTATGCCTCCAGTAAAACCACGTATTTCATATCCCGATTGATAACCTGCACGAAGAGCAATAACTTCGTTATAAACTACTTCTCCACCAAGATTGAAATGAATTTCATCTTCCAAAGTATATTTCTGAAATTCTCCTGCTGCAGTTATTCCAAAATCAGAATCAGAAAGATCAAATGAATATGCAGAGCCAATTCTGAGTTCAGCAGGTAATTTAGTGCTTTCATTTCGCAAAGCATTCATCGAACCAAGATTTTTATATACTGCAGTTGCGGTCAACCCTTTTATTGGAGTGAAATAAGTTACTCCAAAATCAACAGCCCAGCCAGTTCCTTCATCAGTATATAAACCTTCATACAAATATTTAACTGATGTGCCGAATGAGATTTCATCAACGATAAAAAATCCTGTTGAAATGCTTCCAAAGAAATAACTGGCATCAAAAGTCGTTTCAGGAACCCCCGGTTTTTGTCTTACTTCAATATCACTTACTGATGTTAAATTAAAACCTAATGCAACAGGTAAACCGAAAAGAACAGATCTGATTCCGCCGACTTCGCTTCTTATATCCTGAATCCATTCATTATGCATAAACATAACTTCTGAGTTTTCTTTCCCTACAAGACTCGATGGGTTATAAAAGAGAGATGTAACATCATTTGAAACTGAAGTCCCCACATCTCCCATCGCAATGTTACGTGCACCGAAACCAAACTTAAGAAAAGATAAACCGTTGTTTCCGGCGGACTGCGGTAACATTACTGAAGATGATAAAGCAATAAATAAAAATATTTTTTTCATAAAATTTTCTTTTATAAATTCAAATCTCAAATTTCAAATCTCAAAAAATCAGATTAAAAGATTTGAGATTTAAGATTTGAATTTTGAGATTAAAATTTAACATTCACTCCTACTATATGCCTATCCTGCGGTGAATATTGCTCAATCATAAAAGCATAATCAACACCAATAATAATATCACCAAAATTTCTGAAGTATGAAAATCCCAAAACAGGTTTTGCAGGACGATCTTTATTGCTTAAATCAAACTGATCTACTCCACCTCTAAGATAGAGATTTTCATAGAGATTATATTCAATTCCTAATCTTAAAACATTACTTTTTGCATCGCTGTTTTCATAATCAATTCCTACTATAATTCCTTTTTCCTTATTCTGATAACCAATTCCGATTTTCATTAAGAGCGGGAATTTATCTTCGGTTATTATGCCATTCTCTGTTCCGTATACCGGACCACTATTCCATTCATATTTGCTGTTGATATCTGATACCATCAAAGCAACATTGAACATTTCATTAACTCTATACAAAACCCCTAAATCAACTCCAACACTGGTTGAAGAGATTTCATCGTAGAGTTTATAGTAATATAGCTTTGCATTAATACCAATTGATAGTTTTTTTGAAAAACGATTAGCTACTCCTATAAAAAACTGGTTTTCAGAAGTAGAAAGATCTCCTGTTTTTAATCCCTGGTTATCTCTGCCATCAATATTGCTTACACCAGAGTTAATAACTCCTATGCTGAAGCCAGCAGTAGACCTGGGCTCACGATTTGTTTTTGCGGTATCTTTCGAGCTATAGAAATCAAATCTTTTTGTGAAATTCAGAAAGTTTAATGATCGGTCCAGAGACAAAAAAGAATAAGAAGTTTGAAATGAATTTCCCTCCTGGAAAACAGTTAACGCAGGATTATAATAAGAAACAAGATTGCCATTGGTAATAGCAGATATTGCATTCCCCATTCCGATTCCTCTTGCACCAAATCCCATCCTGCTGAAAGCACCGGGTTTAACCGCAATCTCAGAGAATTTGGGCTGAGCAAGTAATCCTGGTTGAAAAATAAAAAGAAAAATGAAAAGAAAGTTTAATAACACTTTGTCATTCTGAGCAAAGCGAATAATCTCAGTAAAATAATCAGTGAGATTCTTCGTCATTTCACTCCTCAGAATGACATTCTTAATTATTCTTAAAAATGTTTGTTTCAAGTATTTCCTATTGCAAAACAATTATTTTTCCATACACAGGATTATCTGAATCAAATTCTATCCTGTAAAAATAAACTCCGTTTGGGACAAGATTACCGTTCTCATCTCTGCCATCCCATCTATCAGGTGAATCATCCAGGGTTTTTATACGATCTGTATTTTGAATTACGGTTCTAACAACATTCATAGAAAAATCCAAAATTCTGATAGTAACCTTTTTACTTTCTCCACCTGTGCTGTATTTAATTTTAAGTATCTCTTGTCTAGGAGAAAAAGGATTAGGATAACAATAAGTATCATTAGCTGATTCAAGTGGAAGGGAAGCAAAATAAATTTTCCACTCTCCACTCCAAAAAGAACCAAAACTCTCTCTTAATCTTACTAAGCCATCATTTGAACCGAGCCAAATATCACTTCCTTCGGATGAAGCTGAATAAAAAATAGTTGTTAATAATTCCAACTTAGATACGTCATCAACTATAGAATTAGGAAGAACCCAGGTTACACCCTGGTTCGATGTTCTGAATGCACCGTTATCAGAAGCAGCAATAACTTGCGAGGATTTAAATCCAAAATTATGAACTCTTTCATCTTCGAAAAAATTGCTCCAGTTTTCACCGCCATCGGTCGAGGAACTTATTGCGTAAAACTCTCCGGATCCTTCTGCTCTCCAGGTTGATCCCCAAACAGTTCTATTAGTTTTATTATAACCCAATGCAACTATAAAATTTCCACTAATAGAATTCTCCTGGTTCTGATGAGTAAATTTTCTCCAGCTAATCCCGTTATCGGTAGATTTATTAATTCCATTTGCTGTTCCCACATAAAGAGTTGTATCATCAATGGCAATTACAGAAAATGCCCTGTAATTAAGCCAGCCTTCACCGCAGAAGTTTCCGTCCGTAGGAGAAATACAAAGGTTATATCCACTTAATGTATCTGCAGGTGAGATAGAATTCAAACTATCTGTAGGGAGTATAACTCTCTGCCATGTTTGTCCCATATCAGTACTCTTACGTAATCCGCTGGCAAAGGAGGTAATCCAAACGGTTCCTGGTGTAAATGCTATATCAAAAGTTACATTTTGTTCTGCAACAGTGATGGGGATAGTTCTAAATACATTTACTCCAAGAGTTTCAGTAGTATCATTTGCATTATCAACAGGCTGCGGAACTGCAGTCCATGTAAGTCCATTATTAGTAGTATATTTTAATCCAGTTCCTTTTGGAACTGTTCCTCCTCCAGGTGCATCTACAGTAGTTACAGTGGAAGCCCAAAACATTCCTTTGTAATAACCTATCGCTGCAATACCATCTTCACCAAAAGGTGTTGTTCGGTAAAAGTTCCTCCAGGTTTCGCCTCTATCAAATGATACACTAACACCTCTGCTTGTACCGAGCCAAACGGTATCGCCAATAGTAATAATATCTGTTATGCTGTTGCTTGCAGGATTAGATATTGTAATTTTAGATAAATAATTTTCGTCTCCCTGAAGAGAATAAGATTCTGGTCTCAATTGAGAAAAAGAATTAGTAAAAAGTATTAATGTGAAGGCAGACCTTAGAATTATTTTCAGCATTATTGAACAACAATATTATGAATGATTTTATCACTTAATAAACCGCTTCTATCTCTTGCCTGAAATTCAAATCGCCAGGTTCCTGTTTGCGAAGTTCCTAAAAAAGAATTCCTGTAAGAGTAAATTCCATCTCTTGCTATCTCATCACCGAAATGCTCAAAATCTCCACTATCATCCATCAAAAAAATTGTATTACCAGAATTTGGTGGGTTTTCAACAACGGAACCATCGGGTCTATATAATTCAAAATAGACAAAACGAATATCATTAAGTCCATTTGAATCACTTGCAGCTATGGAAAAAATGAAAGATACACCTCTTGCCACTGTATCCAATAAAATTAAATTTGATATCACAGGAGCAACATTATCCTGCCCGTTATTAAAATAGAAATTTCCAACAGCAACTTGTTTATTCACACCAGTAAAACCGGTTGCAGAAAATTTAATACTGTAGTTTCCTATTGGATTATTACTTCTCAAAATAAATTGTTTTTCAAAAGTGTTATCACCAACAGAAACCATTTGTACAGGAGTTGAACTTAGAGTGGTATTATCAGAAGCATGAATATCGAAAAAAACTTTATTAACCTGGCTTTCAGTAGAGAAGGTAATACTTAAATTTAACAGCGAATCAGGGGGATTCTTAAGATCAATTGTATCTTTAATACCTGTGATAGAAATGACCTGGTAGTTGTCATTTGAAACATCTATAATCTCATCAAAATCTTTTTCGCAGCCGGATAAGATTGCGAAGAGCAGAATTGCAATTCCCTCTTTAAGCCGGGATCGTACCGAAAAGTATTTTCGCATAGATTTAATTTAAGCTCAAATAAATTCTTTTATAAAGGTAAAAATATAGGGTATAAGGTATACAGGTATAGGGTATAAGAAAAAGGTTTTTCATTTTATTTTAATTTTAACCTGGTATAGTTAACAAAAACGGATTTGGTGAAAAAGAAATTATTAGTATAAAGAAACTAAAATAACCGATAAGCTGTCTTTTAAAATCAAGTTCAGTATCATCTTTAATCGGTGGGTGTTCAATCTTTATAATAAAGTACAAAATCAAAGCCCAGAAAAGCCAACCCGACCACCCAACTCCAATATTTAAATTGAAACTCGCCTCGATAATACCTGTTATTCCTAAAACAAACAGAATTGAAAAACAGATAACTGCAATTTTAAAATGGGTTTCTTTCCCGAACATTGTATAACCTATATGTCCGCCGTCTAACTGTCCAATTGGAATCATATTCATTGCTGTAATAAATAATCCGAACCATCCTACACAGAGAAATGGATAATGATAAATTTCAGACATTGGCGGGAAGAATTGATTTGACTCAACAAAGATCCATTTGAAAAAAGAAAATAAAATTGTATCTCCAAAAACAAGATTCAATCCATTCTTACCATATTCCGGGGAAAAATAATCCGGATGAATTGAAAGTAAATAATCAATTGGCGGAACATTCATAAAGCCATAAATAAGAATTATTAAACAAGCAATAAAACCTGCTATTGGCCCTGCGACACCAATATCAAACATTGCTTTTTTTGTTGGGACAGGAGATTTTGTTCTTATAACTGCACCCATTGTTCCGAAGTTTATAAAAAATGGAATTGGCGGGAATGGAATATAATAAGGAAGTGTTGCTCTTACCTTATGGTACATTGCTGCAAAATAATGTCCGAACTCATGACATGTAATGATAAATAAAATTGAAAAGGAATATGGTAATCCTTCAAGAATAAATTTAAGCTCATAAGGGCCCGGACTTCCAGTAATCCATTGAGCACCGGCAATGGTTGTCGTAAAAAAAGTAATAAGAAATAATCCTATGTGAATAAGATAATGCTTCTTGTCACTTTTATATCGTTTTAATTGGAGTTGTTCTTCAATTTGTTCTAATTCGCTCATTAAATATCTACATTAATTCCAAGAGTTGTGTAATGTTCGCTAAGATCAAAATATTCACCGTGAATACTTTTACCAGAATAATAAGTTAAAATAAGACTTACTCCTTTTGATTTATAATCTCCAAACTTTATTCCTGCTGCGATAATATTATTTCCCAAAAGTTTATCAATCTCAATAAGCTTGAAATCATAAGCTAAAAAAGGAGCAGCAATATCAGCAATAAGTCTATCTGCAAAATAATCGAAACCAATCTGGTAAATCCCCTTTCCTAAAAAGCGTGGATTTACGTGTATAAGATATGTAAAGCCCAGATAAAATCTTACATCATTAAATCTATAGTAAGGAAATAATTCCAAAAACTCCCGGCTGTATGTTCTTGGATTTATTCCATTCCTCCAACCAAAACGGTTATCAAAGTTACCATCCACAAGATGAGCGCTTATATGGCTGAAGCGGAATCTTACACCATATTCTTTTTCTTCATTAAGAATCTTATATCCCGAATTAATTCCAAATAAATAATCAACTGTTTCAACAGGGAAATAAAAGTTGCCTGTTCCTCTCAATCTTGTGTAGGTAAAAAGATCAGCGCCAAATGACAGAAATTTATTCCCGGATTTGTGAAGAAAAATATCTGAAGAAGTTCCTATATCAAGCCTGATTTTTTCTTTTCCAAGCAAATAAGAAAAACCTGCTTTTGGTTCTATGAAATTTGCCGTGAAAGGTTGAATATTTATTCCCGAAGGAAACCATTTATTTTCAGTTTGCGAATTTGCCGGGTTTGAAAAAAAAATCAGGAGAAATAAAAAAAAGAATGGACGCATCAAACAGATTCAGGGTTAGATATTTCCCGACTAAGGTCGGGATGGTTCCCAAATTTCTTTTTAAACTTCTGCTTGATGAGCTTGTTATAACCATACTTGAATTTGGAAGTGAGACTTGATATGGCATAAAGATTTGTCGGAAAAGCAAATGAAGGTTCGAAGTAACAATTAACAGTACAGCCTTTACAAAAATCAAAACGTCCTTCCATCTCTTTAAAATATTTTATCTTTTCAGAATTTCTTATCTCAGCAATTGGTCTGTATATTTTAATTTTTTCACTTTCGAAATGATAACAGGGAAGAATAATTTCATTATAAGGTGAAATGACAATAACTCTTGTTACTGCTTTGCAGCTTGGATTATTAATATCGTTCCCGCCATTCTTTCTTAACTTCAAAAAACCTTTATTAGTATAAATATCCAATTTACTATCAGTGTATTCTTCAATATAATTAATTGCTTCATCACTCAAGCCGGGATTACCCCAGTAAGAAAAAACAGGATTTACAATAAGCACAAGATCTTTCTCAGCAGCTAATTCATGCATTCTCGGAAGTTTAGTATAAGTTTCATTTGTTACAGTAAAAAGAATATCAGGAAATTCTCCGAGTGATTTTGCAATCTCAATGCTTTCAAAAACTTTTTTGTAACAGTTAACTTTTCTAATCCTGTTATGCTCTTCTTCATCTGGTGAATCAAGAGAGAAATGGAGAAGATCAATATTGCCGGAAAGTCTCTCTGCAAATTTCGGATAAAGCAGTGCATTAGTAGTAATACTCGTCTGGAAATTAAGTCCTTTCGCAAACTCAGCCATTAAATGAATTTCTTTGTGAAGAAGGGGTTCGCCGCCAGTAAGATCAATAAACTTAGCACCGAGCTTTTTAATCTGCTCTACATTTGATTTAAAATCTTCCAGCTTAGCATAAGGAGTATCTTTAAAATTCTCATGAATTCCGAAATGACAGAATTCACAGAAAGCGTTGCATCGGTATGTTAAGTAATAATTACAGAGTAAGAGCATTTGTTTTTATTAGCCTATTTTACTTTGGTCAGTCTTGTTCTACGCTTTACAGGAAGCACTATTGCAGGTGTACTTATATCATACAAATAATCAGGGGCAACATCCCAACCGTTAGGCCATTGAAGATCGCCATCTTTTATGAAAAATGTCTTAAAATATTTTTCATCTTTTAAATCAGAAAAATCCCCAAGACTTCTTTTTTTATAGCTGCTAAAATCAGCTATTCTTAACTCGCCATTTTCAAACTCAATAAGAAGTTTGAATTTCCCAATATATGCTGCATTAACAGGATAATGTATTACTGCCATGGTTTTATTCTTTCAGGTTGTTTACCATTTCTTATACTTTTCCAATTATTTAACAGCTCATCGTGATGCAAAGCAGTCCATCTTTTAACAATATGTAATTTAGGAAGCGATATATTTCCATCCAATAAATTTCCATTTAAATCTATACGGCATATATTATCGGCTTCTCTAACGTGGAAATGTGGATCAGAATGATCATCATAATACATATGAATAACCATTCCCATAAATCTTGATAATTCAGGCATTAATAATAATTGTTCCAGTTTTATAGATAGCTGCCTTAAAAAAGTGTAATACAAAAAATCACATTTAAAATTTCCTGTTCTTCCAGATCACTTTTCTGCTTTTTATCAAAGTGAAAGGAAGGATTAAGACATAAATGATATAATAAATTTCAAATACGAAAAAATATTTGAGATTTTTTGTTAATCCCAAAACTTTATGAACAGGATAAAGAACAAAAAAATCTATTGCCAGCTTAAAGACCGCTAAATATAACCATACGGCTGAGAAATAAAAAGGAGTAAGAAGCATGAAGAGGTTTGTAACAAAAGCTGTTGTCATTACAAAATAACCTCTTATTGGAACATTAATTCCTCCAATTGCCCAACGTTTCTTTTGTCGGTATAGCTCTTTAATATTTTTACAAGGAATAGAGTTCACCAAAGCTTTAACATCAAGAGGATAGATGATTTTGTATCTTCTCAGCTTATCAATTGTGTTAAGGAGCTGTGAATCTTCTGTTACACTGAATGGAATATTTTCATAGCCGCCAACATCAATGTAAGCCTTCTTTCGGTAGGACATATTATTTCCGATACAGCTAATCGGGTAACCAAGATTGATTGTTCCTGAGGCAACTATAAGAAGATAAATAAAATCAAGAGCCTGCATTCCGCCAAAAGAATTTTTAACTTCCTGTGTTGTAAAACCGTTAACCATTCCAACATTTTTTCCATAGTAAGATGCAATTGTGTAAACCCAATCAGGAACCGGCTCGCAGTCTGCATCGGTAGTAAGTATCACTTCTCCCTTTGCAATATAAATTGCATTTGCAAGAGCATTTGTTTTTCCTTTTAGATTTCCAATCTTTTTATCTGCAAATATTTTTTTAAATCTTTCTTTCCCTGCAATAAAATCATCAATTATTTTTCCAGTTGAATCGGTTGACCTGTCATCAACTATAATAATCTCAAGCTTTCCTTCAGGATAGATTTGTCTGTCCAGAGCAAACAAGCATCTGAGAATATTTTCTTCCTCATTTCTTGCAGCAACAATTATAGAAACAGCTGGAAAATCAGGTTCACTTATTTTTAGGAATTTTTTACTTGCCCCAATCACAAAAATAACTGATTGGATAAAATATAATCCAACAAATATCAGGAAGATTGCTTCAAACATTTTTACTCAAGTTCAATTGTAAGTTCAAGTTCAAGGTTTTAATTATTATTCAAACATTTCTCAGGTTCCCCAAAGGTAAATCCATTACTCAACGCTTCATCAATTATAAGATTTATTGAATCTCTAATTATATCTTTAGATTTAATACTGTCATGAAGAACTATTATTGAATTCTTCTTCAGATAATTTTTCACAGCAAATTTAACAGTTTCAAAATTATTTTTATAATCTTCCGTTAGTAAAGACCACATTACGCATTTCATATTTTTCTCTTTTAGAATTCCTTGTGTTGATATTGTAAATCTACCATAAGGCGGGCGGAAATATCTCATTTCATAATCAAAACTATTCTTCATCAGGTTATTAAAAGAGTCTATCTCTTCAATAGCTTCTGAATTGCTAATCCTGGTTAATCTTTTATGATTAAAAGTATGATTCCCGATCAGATGATTTTCATTTAAAATTTCTTTTACGAGAGATTGATTTTTTTCAACATTATTTCCTACACAAAAAAATGCTGCTTTAATTCCAAATTTAGAAAGTGTGGTTAAAATAATTTCAGTTGCTTCTTCTGTTGGTCCATCATCAAAAGTAAGAAGGATTTTATTGTTGGAAGTGTTCCAATAAAAATCATTAAAAATCTGTTTAATAATAAATGGGGGACTATATTTGTATTTCAAATTCTTTCAATTGATGATTGCTTAATTATTAAATTGCTGCTTAGATAATAATCATTTCAAAACCAGTTTAGTAATTCAACAATTTAAATTCTAACCCTTTATAACTCCAATCGGTTTTAACTTAGCAACTTTTTTTGTGATACCTTCATCGTGCATAACATTTACAACTTCAGAAACATCTTTATATGCCATCGGCATTTCTTCGGCAATTGTTTTGTATCCTTTGGCCTGAATGGTAATCCCCTCTTTTTTTAATTCATTTATAAGATTTCTTCCCCTGGCTTCTTTCATAGCTTTTTTTCTGCTCATACTTCTTCCGGCACCATGACAAGAACTGCCGAATGTTTCTTCCATAGCTTTTTCTGTTCCAACACCAACATAAGAATATCTTCCCATATCTCCCGGAATTAAAACAGGTTGTCCTACTTCCCTATATTTAGCAGGAATCATTTTACTGCCTGGGGGAAATGCTCTTGTTGCCCCTTTTCTGTGAACACAAACTTTCTTTGTTTTGCCATTTATTTTATGTTCTTCAATCTTTGCAATGTTATGGCAGACATCGTAAACCAATTTAAATCCAAGTTCAGAGTCTGTTATATTAAAAGTATCTTTAAAACTTTTTCTTGCAAGATGCATAATCACCTGCCTGTTATTCCATGCAAAGTTTGCAGCAGACTGCATTGCAGCAAAATAATCCTCACCTTCATGTGAGTTTATTGGTGCACAGGCAAGTTGTTTATCAGGCAGCGAAAAATTATATGATTTACTTGCTTTCATTATTCTTCCAAGGTAATCATCGCAGATCTGGTAACCCAATCCTCTTGAACCAGTATGAATCAGTACAACAATCTGATCTTTGAATAGCCCGAAAACAGAAGCAGTTTTTTCATCAAATATTTCCTCAACAATATCTACTTCAAGGAAATGATTTCCCGAACCAAGTGTTCCTGCCTGGTTTATTCCTCTTTCAATTGCTCTTTCACTTACTGAACCTGCATTAGCATTCTTAAGCGTTCCGCTCTCTTCTGTAAATTCAATATCGGAATTATCACCAAGACCATTTTCAACAGCCCAGGCAGAACCTTTCTCCAGAACATTCTTTATATCAGATTGCGAAAGCTTTTTGATTGCTCCGTGTGAGCCTACACCTGCAGGAATATTCTTGAAAAGATTTGAAACCAGCTTATCAATTTTGTTTTTAACAAGGTTATGATCTAGGGAAGTTATTGCGAGTCTAACCCCACAATTAATATCATAGCCAACTCCACCAGGAGAAATTACACCTTCATCAATATCGGTTGCTGCAATACCTCCAATCGGGAAACCATATCCCCAGTGAATATCAGGCATGGCAAGGCTGTACTTCTGAATGCCGGGTAGATATGCAACATTCATTACTTGTTTTAATGCTTCACCATCCTGGAGATTTTTTTCAATCATTTTTTGTGAGATGTATATTCTTCCGGGAACTCTCATTTCTCCTGTTGCAGGAATTTCCCAGAGATTCTCTCTTATTTTCTTGAGTTCTATTCCATTGATTAACATTTTGTTTACCTTCATCTTAATTGTCATTCCGGACTGAGCGAAGCGAAGATCCGGAATCTCTGGATTCATGCTTTCGAAGGAATGATAAATTGAATTTAAATATCAAACACAATCCTTGTAGAATATTTCCCTTTATCTTCTTTTATCTCCATCTGATGATAAGTTACAGACTTTATTTCTGTTTTGATTTTATCTTCATCAATATCACTTTCTTCAAGAGTACAAACAAGATTCCAGTTACCGTCTGTTTGAGCTATTTTCATATTAATAATATTATTTACAATTTTATTTTTATAAGTCAATCTGTAATTCAGTTCATTTAAAAAATTTACAAGAAGAGATTCGGGTGAATGAGAATCCAGTTTTATAATATATTTTTCTTTTGATGTTAAAGAATCTGGTTCAACAACTACTTCTTTAAATGCCTGAACTGAAGCTATAAACAGTTCTTCAAGAGAATCTGCTTTTATATCAACTGCAATATCTGCTGTATGATCTACAAAACTATAACTACTACTCATTAATAAATTCTTTTTTAACATTAATGTAGGAATTTGATTAATCAAATTCCTGCAATCTGCAATCTGATATAAATCAATAAGATCAATTGAGTTTTGCTAAATTGACTGATGTAATTATAAAATATAAATGAAACATCTTCCCGATCATAAAAAAGGTTTGATAGCTGTTTTCATTTCTGCCATACTCTGGAGTACAGGCGGTTTATTCATTAAGCTTATAAGTCTTGATGCAATGGAACTCTCCTTTTTCAGGTGTGTGTTTGCTGCAATTGTATTTGCTTTAATTTTCAGGAAAGATGTTTTACTGGCTAATGGTTTTGCTTTTATTAATGCGCTGCTTTATGCCGGAGTTTTAATCCTATTCGTTCTAGCAACAAAAACAACTACCGCTGCTAATGCAATCTTTCTTCAATATACAGCACCGATTTATATACTGATCTTTGAACCTCTTATCAACAAGACTCCATTTGAAAAGATTAATATCATAACTATTATTATATGTTTTGCCGGAATGATTTTGTTTTTTATGGGTGAACTTTCTCCCGGTCATCTTGAAGGAAATATCCTTGCTCTTCTTTCCGGGCTTGCATTTGCTTCTTTTATGATTGGAATGAGAAAGAACAAAGCTGAGCATCAATTTAGTTCAATCTTCTATGGAAATGTTCTTGTTGCGCTCATTTCGGTTCCTTATATATTGGATATCCAACTACTTACTTTTTCAGATTTGTGGATGGTTGCTTTTCTCGGAATTTTCCAGATTGGAATTGCTTATGCTATTTTTAGTTACGGACTCAAAAGAGTCTATGCAATTGAAGCTTCTTTAATCGGAATGATTGAACCTGTATTAAATCCTGTTTGGGTTTTTCTTGGTTATAATGAGGTTCCATCTTTCATGGCAATTATTGGAGGGATAATAATTATTACAACTATTTCGATCCGCTCTTTTATTTTTGAATCGTTTGTAATGAAAGTTAGATTAAACCAAAATTCAGAATTTAAAAATGATTAAAGAGTTCACTTTAGAATACAAACCTATAAAAGGCAAAACTTATTCCCTCTTTGGAAAAAGCAATTCAACCGAAGAGTATTATCAATTAATAAGATCTATTGCAGAGCTTGTTTTAGAGAATTATCCTGATAAAAAAAATTTAATTGAATTTATAAAGAAGAAAAATAATTTTACTTTTTTTGAACAGCTTATTAATCACAGTAAATCCTATTCAGCACGTTCATCATCTGAAAATGGATTGAGTCAGTTTCTATCAACATATACAACAGGTGTTAAAAAACATTTTAAAGAACTTGGATTATTTAAATTGTGGGATAAAACTCTCAGCACTTCAGAAAAGCAATATCATCTTTATATGCTGAAGATTGAACTGGTTAACCAGTTAAATAAAAAACAATTTAATGGGTGTGAATATAAAATTGCTCTTCTTCCCCACTGCTTGAGAGATCTTACAAGAGACTGCATGAAAAAAATGGGAGAGTATGATTATATCTGTAAGGGCTGCTCAAAAAACTGCTACCTGAATTTTACAAGCACAATGTTAAGAAAATATAATGTTGATCCTTACATCTGGATGACTGCCGACATAACAAATCTCTTCAAGAAACTTAAGATGAAACATAAAAGCTTTGGAGTTTTCGGAATGGCTTGCATTCCGGAATTATTCAGTGGAATGATCAGATGTTTGAAAAAAGATATCCCGGTTATAGGATTACCTCTGGATGCAAATAGATGTATCAGATGGATGGGTGAGTTTCATGAAAATTCTATTAATACAAAACAGCTTGAACTATTGCTCAATTGGTAATAAAGGTCATTGAGGCTAAAACAGAAATTATATATTTTCAAATTGATTTTTATTCAAATTGCCCTATTGTTTTACAAAAAATTTAAATAATTAACTTGAAAGGAGAATTAAAATGAAAGGAAATGAAAAATTATTAAAGGTTCTTAATCAATTACTTGCAGATGAGCTGACTGCAATAAACCAGTATATGGTGCACTCAGAAATGTGCGATAATTGGGGCTATGAAAAACTCCACAAAGCAATAGAGAAGCAAGCATTGGATGAGATGCACCACGCCGAGTGGCTTATCCGCAGAATTCTTTTCCTTGATGGAATGCCGGAAGTATCGAAACTAAATCCAATGAAGATTGGAAAGAATGTTCAGGATATAATCGGGAAAGATCAGAATGCAGAGGTTGATGCAGTTAAAGCATACAACAGTGCTATTGCATTAGCTCATGAAGTTGCCGACCAGGCGACTGTGGATTTGCTCATTAAGATACTCAATATGGAAGAAGGACATGTAGATTGGGCAGAAAGCCAGCGCACACAGATTGAGCAGATGGGTCTTGAAACTTACTTATCAAAACAAACAGAGGGTGCGGCGAGCTAAAAGTAAACCTCTTTAAAAATTGAAAAATGCGAAAAGTAATTTTAGATGTAGCCGTTAGTCTTGATGGATATATTGAAGGACCGAACGGGGAATATGACTGGTGCTTTATGGATCAGGATTACGGCATTATTGATGTTATGAATCGGATAGATTCAATATTCTACGGAAGGAAAAGCTGGGAGGTGTTTGGTAATTACGCTCCTGCAAGTAATGCGACTGTAATGGAAAAGAAATTTTTTGACCTGATGATGGATAAGAAAAAATATGTTTTTTCAAGAACTCTTAAATATCTTAAAGGAGTTGCTCTCATAAATAATAATGTTGAGGAAGAGGTAAATAAAATCAAGCATCATCAGGGAAAAGATATTTACTTATTTGGTGGTGCGAGTTTAATAACCACATTTGTAAATTCAGATTTGATTGATGAATACCAGTTAGCTGTACATCCTATAATTCTTGGTGCAGGTAAATCTTTATTCATAAATATTAAGGAGAGAAAAAAATTAAGGCTGGTTGATTCCAAAGCTTATTCAACAGGACTTGTAATGCTTAGTTATAAACCGGAAATAAAGAAATAGTCATTCGCATCTGTAAAATTTAATATCACCCCTACGGGGTTCTGTCTTTCATGTTTATTATTTTTTCTATAATTATTTCATCCCTTCGGGATTTACTTAAACAATTCTTTTTTTGAATCGGGAAACTTTTATTATTGACTCCGATAGGAGTCATATATTTATAGCAAACAAGCAAGCCAACAACAATTGAATTCCGTAGGAATGACATATTAAAAGCTTTTTAGACTTGCAAATCCAATAGCTCATCCCAAAATGTGGGGAATAGCAATATTACTCGGCATTTTGCTAAACCTTCTTTACTTCTCTTTTAAGTTTATAAAAGTGCCGAAGGAGTAGTTTTATAAAAGTCTTTTTAGCTATTTATTAAATTTAATATCACCTTATCTTTTCTTGTTTAGTATTTTTCTATAAATCTTTAAACAGCGGGTTTTGCCGCTTGTTATTTGCAAATTATTTAATTAGTAATAATTTTTTAGAAGAGTTGAAATGGTTTGCTTGCAGCCTATATAAATAAACACCACTTGGAAGATTACTACCATCAAAATAGGATTCATATTTTCCTAGTAATTTTTCTTCACTAACTAAAGTAGAAATTTCTCTTCCTAAAAGATCATAGATTTTAAGTAAAACAAACGAATTCTCAGGTATTGAATAATTGATAGTTGTTATTGGATTAAAAGGATTTGGATAATTTTGTTCTAACATAAAATTAATAGGACGCTTATCCTCTTCCTCTACATTCACAAGAAGATTTCCATATGTGACTCCGGAAATTATACAACCGTATAAGTCATAAAAATATTCTGGTAAACTGGTATAAAAATAATATACGCCAAAGTGCTCTGAAAATATTTTATCCTCTTGAAATTGATGAATATCATTAAATCCCCATAAAAACGATGTATCAATGGAATAAACAAATATCACATTGTCCCAACAACCTAAATAAGTGCTATCAACTGGTAAATCAAATCGATAAGCAAAACAATCTGAGGAATCATCTTCATTATAAAAGTAAAGCTTATCATTTTCTTCTCTAACATATTTTGAAAAAGGAAACCAAGGTGGATATGATGAAAAAACAAAATACATATTTCCATCTAATGCCAATGTATCACTAATTTCAATTGAAAGCGTATCCTCACTATGACCACCGCCGTGGGAGTAAATATCAATATGATAATCCCATCTGTTTCCAATTTGTAATGGTAAATATTTATTAGAGATTTGTTGTGGAAAGCATAAATTGAAAAATGAAAAACTAAAAATTAAGGTGATAAAAGTTTTCATATATTCAACCATTAGTTAAGAACTTGCATATAACTATTTTTGATGAGTATTAAATCCTCGGATGTTTTCCATGCACAAACTTCAGTAATTAATTTGGTTAATTCAATAAAAATCTTCAAAAAGCTGTAAATAAAGTCTCCCTTTAATAAAGGGAGATGTCTCGACGAAAGTCGAGACAGAGGGATTCCTTATATTTGCACCTTAGCATAAAACAAATCTCCCTGTTCCGATAAATCGGAACTATCCCTCTTTACTAAAGAGGG
>MHAF01000005.1 GCA_001802865.1 Ignavibacteria bacterium RBG_16_34_14 | reverse complement strand
AAGAGGATAATTTTCGCTTCAAATGTTAACAGCAAATCAGGAAGGGATTTTGATCTTTATATGATTAATGCAGATGGAACCAATCTTGAGCAAATTACATTTAATAATACGTTTGATGGTTTTCCAATGTTTACAAAAAATGGAAAGAGCCTTGTATTTGCTTCAAACAGGTTTAATAAAAAAGAAGGCGATACTAATATTTTTATTGCAGATTGGGTTGAATAAACAGTTTAAAAGAATCTTTATTATTTCTTAATCTTGCTCCTAAACTTGCAAAACAATCCTATTAACTAAACCAAAATAATAAATATGAAAAAATTATTAATTCTCTTTTTTATTCCTACTTTACTATTTAACTGTTTCTGTCAAAGTGAAAAAGGAAATAATCCTGATATCACTAGTAAAGAAATAAAAGACCACATAACTTATCTTGCTTCTGACCAACTGAAAGGCAGATTTACCGGAACTCCTGAATTGAAGATGGCTGCTGATTATATTGAAGAACAATTTCAGAGTTATGGATTAAAACCTTTATTTGAAGAAAGTTATAGTCAATCATTTAATTTTATTTCCGGTGTTCAATTAACAAATGATAATTATCTGGAATTAAAAATAAAAGGAGATAAATTCTCGCCTGATCTCTCTTCGGAATATATACCTGCATCCTTCTCTGATAATATCGAATCAGAAGCTGATCTTGTCTTTATAGGTTATGGAATTTCAACTCCATCTTTAAATTATGACGATTATGCCGGAATAGATGTTAAGGATAAGATTGTTTTAGCTTTAAGATACAATCCCGAATATGATAGCCCACATTCACAATTTGATGAATACTCTTCATTCAGGCAGAAGACTACAGTAGCCAGAGAAAAAGGAGCACGGACAATAATATTTGTAAATGGTCCGTTACCCAAAACTGATGAAGATAAATTAATGGAATTTACTTATGACGGAGGTAGTGCTGTAACAGGTATCGGTACTGTTCAGATTAAAAGAAACTTTGCTGATCAGCTTTTTGAATCGCAAGGATTGAATCTTGAGAAATACCAGAAAAAAATAAGTGAGTCGAAAACTCCAGCCTCTTTTACATTCAAAGATGTGATAGTTAAAATCAAAACGGGAGTTGAAGAAGTTCAAAAAGAAAGCTGGAATGTTGCCGGATATTTAGAGGGCAATGATCCAGTATTAAAGAATGAATATATTGTTGTAGGAGCTCACTTTGATCATCTTGGAATGGGAGAAACAGGTTCACTTTATCGTGGAGATGAACCACAAATTCATAATGGTGCCGATGATAATGCATCAGGAACTACAGGAGTAATAGAGCTTGCGGAAAAATTCGCAAATGAAAAAGATAACCTCAAAAGAAGCATCATCTTTGTAACTTTTTCGGGTGAAGAACTTGGTTTATTAGGTTCAGCTTATTTTGTAAATAATCCGCCAATACCTGTTTCCCAAATGAGTACAATGATTAATATGGATATGATCGGAAGATTAAATGAGAAAAATGAATTAATTGTTTATGGTGCCGGTACTTCATCTGGATGGAAAGAGTTATTGAATTCAACAAACAGCTATAATTTTACTTTAGCATTTCAAGATGATGGATATGGTCCAAGTGATCATTCTTCATTTTATGGGAAAAATATTCCCGTTTTATTTTTCTTTACAGGAACGCATCCCGATTATCACAGACCGAGTGACGACGCTGATAAAATAAATTTTACCGGTGAAGAAAAAATTCTTAAGTATGTCTATGATATTACATATAAAGTTAATACTGCTGAAAATAAAACTGAATATGTAAATGTTCCAAGAAAAGAATCGGGTACATCAGGAGGCTGGAAGGTTTATGTTGGAACAATACCTGATTATGCTGCTAATGTTGAGGGATTTAAAATATCAGGCGTCAATGAAGGCAGTCCTGCACAAAAAGGGGGGATACTGGCTGGCGATATAATGATTAGTTTTGGCAGTAAAAAAATTACAAACATCTATGATTATGTTTATGCCCTTAAAGAACATGTTCCGGGTGATGTTGTTGAAGTAGTAGTTAATAGAAACGGTGAGGAATTGAAGCTTGAAGTTGAACTTGGAGCGAGATAAAACAATTCTTAAATCTTTATTTAAAGCCCGTCATTGATGGGCTTTATTATTTTTATTAAAATAATGTCATGAATTGGTTTCAAAAAGAAATAAGACTTGAAGCGAGAAGAAGAGGATTTCATATAATAACAAATGAAGTTGTTAATCAGCTTCCCGAAATAAAAAAAATTAAAAAAGGAATTCTAAATATTTTTATTAAACATTCTTCTGCTTCTCTCACAATAAATGAAAATGTTTCTCCGGATGTTCGTTCTGATATGGAAAAACATTTCAATAAAATGATCCCTGAAAATATAAGTTATTATGATCATAATTCAGAGGGACCAGATGATATACCTGCACATATTAAAGCATCCGTTTTAGGAAGCAGTATATCAATACCAATTACAAATGGAGATTTGAATCTCGGTACCTGGCAGGGAATTTATTTATGCGAACATCGCAATAATGGTGGAATCAGAAAGTTAGTTGCAACAATATTTGGAGAGGAGTGATATTTCATTCAACCAATCAATCTTTTTCTAAAAATGGTTGAATGGTGAATAAAAATATTTTAATAATAAAATCTAAAACCAATTCTCGCCATCATTCCACTCATATCAAACTCACGTTCAAAAGTTCTTTTAATACCATCCTCCCCTTCAACTTCATATTCCCAGCTTGGCATAGAAGAATGATAAGTAAGCTCACCAAACAATTCCGATCTTCTTCCGAGATCGAATGATAAACCAAGACTAAGCCTCCAGTTAAAATCAAAAGCACCCTGGAGTTCACTCTTATCTGTATTCTGAAAACTCCGGTAATGAATTATCAGTATTTCTGCACCTATTCCTCCATTAATCAAAAGATTTACAAAATGAGAAACAGGAAATCTTGCAGTAGCTGTTAGCATAACAGGCAGATCATGTAGATTTGTTTTAGCTCTAAGTTCATTTACTGAACCACCGGCAATTCCATATAACTCATTAAATTCTGCAACGAGTTTTTTATCTACATAACTTTTATGGAACCAATCTATACTCCAGCCAAAGTTAAATCCATAATCAATATATTTTCCTCCTTCATAACCAATAATAAACCCTCCTTCGGATGCAGCAGGATTGAAATGTCCAAATTTTATTGCTGATGTTCCCCATTGTGAAAAAGTTGTGGCTGGAAATAAAAAGAAAACCAATAGAAATATTTTTTTCATACTAACCTCAGTTTGTGAGATTTTACACAAACACAAACCGGGTGCCATTAAAAAATTGTTGTAAACTTAGAATATTTATTTTTGATTGTTTATAAAAGACTACAAACTATTTGATTTGATTAGACAATGGAAAAGGAAATGGAGTTAATTATGTATAACCCCATTTCTTTTTATTTTCGGCAACTTCTTCAGGCGTGGGCATTGGTTTATCGGGTCTGGTAGGAACAACTCTCGGCTGTCCAACTATCCTTGCATTTAATTCAACATCTTCTTTAAAGATTTCAGGAACAAGATCATTTTCAAAGATAGCTTCCCAGGGACATTCAGGTACACAGGCATTACAATCTATACACTCATCGGGATCAATTAACAGCATTTCCTTAGGTATAGTCGGATCATCTCCTGTATATTCATAAATGCAATCAACAGGACAAACCTGTGTGCAAGCAATATCTTTACAGTTCAAACACAATTTTGTTATTGTGTAAGCCATATTACTCCTTATATTTTTTATGAAAGGAATCTGACGAACAATTGGAATTAAGATAATATATTCTTAGGAAAAGATAAATACTGTAATTAACAATTATCCTCTTTTATAATGTTTAATTATTAAATTGTTGTCCAAAAATATTATAATACTAAAATAATTATATAATGCAGCAATTTGAAAATAAAATTCAGAAATGAAGAAGAAAAAAGTATTGTTTGTATGTCTCGGAAATATCTGCCGCTCACCTTCTGCTGAAGCTGTTCTAAAAAAACTCCTCAAAAATGAAAACCTTGAAAATAAAATTGAAGTTGATTCGTCAGGTACTATTGATTACCATGAAGGCGAACCATCTGACAAAAGAATGCAAATGCATGCTGCAAAAAGAGGATATGTATTAGATCATATTGCAAGAAAGTTTAATTCTGAAAAAGACTTTGCTGAATCAGATTATATTATTACGATGGATAATATGATTTATAATGATGTTATTACACTTGATGTTAAAAAACAATTCAGAAGTAAAATTTTTAAGATGTCACAGTTTTCCGGTAATATTAAATTTGATGAAGTAATTGATCCTTATTACCTGGGGACTGAGGGTTTTGAAAAAGTCCTTGATATATTGGAAGACTCCAGCAAAGTATTATTGAATAGAATAAAAGATGATATTGAATCAGAAAATAAAATCCGAAATTGAAAATGAAACAGGAATAAGACTAAAATCTGTTTCATCTTTATCCGGAGGATGTATAAGTAATGCTTATAAGATAACTGATGAAGCAGGCAAAAATTATTTTCTGAAATTAAACTCATCTCCTAAAGATCTTTTTATTAAAGAAGCTAATGGTCTCACAGAACTCAGAAAAGCAAAAGCAATCAGGGTTCCTGAAGTTATAATTTATAAAAAGGATTTTTTATTAACTGAGTTCATAGTTCAAGGAAACCATTCTAAAAATTTCTATGAAGATTTTGGAAGACGTTTTGCTGAACTTCATAAATACAGAGGAGAAAAGTTTGGGTTCTATGAAGATAATTATATCGGATCCAATCCTCAGATCAACATTCCGGATTTAACTGAAGAAAATAACTGGACTGAATTTTATTTCAATAAAAGAATACTCTATCAATATAAACTTGCAGAAGAAAATGGTTATGCAACAAGTGAATTAAGAAATGGAATTACCTTGTTGGAAAAACATATAGAAAAAATTATTGGGGATTCCATAGAGTCGCCTTCTCTT
The DNA here is from genome assembly GCA_001802865.1 of Ignavibacteria bacterium RBG_16_34_14. Classification (GTDB taxonomy): domain Bacteria; phylum Bacteroidota; class Ignavibacteria; order Ignavibacteriales; family Ignavibacteriaceae; genus RBG-16-34-14. The sequence continues at coordinate 6,112 of MHAF01000005.1, read as the reverse complement.
TTGCATGGAGACCTCTGGGGAGGAAATTACATTATTGATGAAAATAGTGATGCCTGTTTGATTGATCCTGCTGTTTATTACGGACATAGAGAAGCTGATCTTGCGATGACAAAATTGTTTGGCGGATTCAGCAGTGAATTCTATAATTCTTATAATGAAACTTTTCTTCTTTATGATGACTATGAATACCGGGAAAATATTTATAAACTTTATCATGTCTTAAATCACCTCAATCTTTTTGGAAGTGCTTATTACTCCCAGGCACTTTCATTAATTAACTTTTACCTGAAGTAATAAGAACTGGAGAATCCGGTGATGAAGCTTTGTAAGGAAGAAGCTATAGAGATATATGGAAATAAGGTTCTTTTCTTAATTGATATCCAAAAAATAATTTTTAATTCTGATTTTGGATACTTGATACAGGATTCAAGGTATATACAAGTATTATTTTATACTTTTTACTTATACCTTTATACCTTATACCCTATCCCATCTACTTTTCATATCTTTGCATTAATAAATTCAAGAGGATTAAAATGAAAACTCTTACAAGATATTTCTTTGAAGGTTTGATTGTTATACTTCCAACTGCTGCAACAATTTATTTTGTATATCTCATCTTCATAAAAATTGATGGCTTATTCAATTTTAATATTCCCGGCATAGGTTTTCTTATAACCTTAGGTTTAATTCTTGTCGTAGGATTTATCGCTTCAAATATTTTCACTAAAGGATTAACAAATCTTTTAGAAAATATTTTCAGCCGTTTGCCGCTGGTTAAATTAATTTATAATTCAATTAAAGATTTAACTGAAGCTTTTGTTGGTGATAAAAAGAGATTTAACAAACCAGTCTTAGTCAAAGTTTCTGAAGATAGTGATATTGAAATTCTTGGTTTTGTTACCGAAGAGAACCTTGATCTGCTTGGTGAAAAAAATAAAGTTGCAGTTTACATTCCGCAGGCTTATAACTTTGCGGGAAATTTAATAATAGTTTCATCTTCGCGGGTAAAACTTATTAATGCAGGAGCCGAGGAGATAATGACTTTTATTGTTACAGGAGGATTGAGTAAAAGTAAATGATGGAAAATGTAAAATGGCAGATGGGAAATGGAGTTTAAGAGCAAGTGCAAGAAATTTTTTAATTTATAATTTATAATTTTTAATTATCTACATGAAAGTATTAAAATTTGGAGGAACATCAGTTGGCTCTGCTGAAAGAATGAAAGCAGTTGCTAAATTAGTTTTTAATGATGAACCGAAAATCGTTGTTCTATCTGCAATGTCCGGAACAACGAATTCACTTGTTGAAATTTCCAATGCTCTCTATAAAAATAAAACTGACCAGGCAAATGAAATCATAAACACACTTGAAGAAAAATATTACAAAGTAGTTGATGAACTTTTTTCAGTTAAAGAATTCAAAGAAAAAGGAAAGGAATTACTATCAACTCATTTCGGTTTAATACGTTCTTTAATGGGAGATGATTTATCTGATACGGAAGACTTATCTTCCGGTCAGGCAGGAAAGAAAATACTGTCACAAGGAGAATTAATTTCCACAGGGCTCTTTCATCTTTATCTTACAGAACAAAAAATTGATTCTGTTCTCCTCCCTGCTTTAAACTTTATGAGGATTGATACAAACTCTGAACCGGATAGTTATTATATAAAAGAAAATCTTACGAGGGAACTTCAGTTATATCCTGATAAGAAATTATTTATTACACAAGGCTATATCTGTAAAAATTTATTTGGAGAAATTGATAATCTTAAAAGAGGAGGAAGCGATTACACTGCATCACTGATCGGAGTTGCAATTAATTCTGAAGAAGTTCAGATATGGACAGACATAAGCGGCTTTCATAACAATGATCCAAGATACGTGGGAAATACTTTTTCCATCTCGCAATTATCTTTTGATGAAGCAGCAGAACTTGCTTACTTTGGAGCAAAGGTTCTTCATCCATCAACCGTGCTGCCTGCAAAACTTGCCAACATTCCCGTAAGATTAAAAAACACTATGAAACCTGATGATGAAGGAACATTAATTACCGATAAACCGACCGGTGATGGTATAAAAGCTATCGCAGCTAAAGATGGAATTACTGCAATTAAAATCAAATCAGACAGGATGCTTTTAGCTTATGGTTTTTTAACAAAAGTCTTCCAGGTATTTGAACACTTCGAAACCCCGATTGACATGATTACAACATCTGAAGTTGCCGTATCTGTTACAATAGATGATGCTTCAAGATTGAGAAGGATTGTTGAAGAGTTAAAAAAAATTGGCGAGGTTGAAGTAAGTAAGAATATGACGATAGTTTGTTTAGTGGGACATAATATTATGAACCAGAAGGGTTACATTCATAAAGTATTTGAAGCACTAAATTACTTCCCATTAAGAATGATCTCATACGGCGGAAGCATGCATAACATTTCTATCCTAATTCCTTCAGAAGAAAAGAAAGCTGTTTTGGAAGCATTGCATAAGAGTTTGTTTTAGTTATTGAGTTGTAATTAAACTTAATATCCTTATAACTAAATAACTTAAAATCCTGATAACCTATTAACTTAATAACCCAGCGTTTCCAGCAGATGGTAATAACAAAGTTGAAAACCTAAAATACGAAGATGAGAAAGTTTGGATAAATAAAAAGCAGTATTTTGATAATGTAAGAGAAGAAGTCTGACAATATCAGATTGGTGGTTACCAGGTTTGTGAGAAATGGTTAAAGGATAGAAAAGGCAGAACGCTTCTTGTAGAAGACATTAAAACCTACTGTAGAATTCTAACATCACTTTCCAAAACTATAGAACTGCAAAAAGAAATAGATAAGCTTTATGAAAGTGTTGAAGAGAATATATTATAAAAATTTTTACCAGTTATAAGGGAGAAACCTATGCAAGCTATCTTTGTTATACTCGCTGCCATCTCTATTGCCTTCATAGCGAAGAAACGAAAACGCAACCTATGGGGTTGGGGATTAATTGGAGCTGTTTCATTTACTGTTATTGATACAATCATTTCATTGTTATTGTTAGCAATCTTTTTTGAGACATTACGATCAGATCAAAGCTGGGCTTTTCTGTTTATTTCAGAGAAGTTTGTTTTATTAATTTTATTTGTTGCTGTATTCAATGCCAAATTAAAACCACTTGCATTGTTGGATGGGACTAAGTTTATATCTGCTAATCTGTTAGAAACATATATTGAAGACAACAATTCTCTCCCCGAATTCATTTTATGCCCTAAGTGCAATGCAGAGCTGCAATTAGATCAAGAAGAAAGGAACCAGTGTAAATTTCAATGTTCTGAATGCAACGAATTCCTGGATTTATCTGGTAAGAAGCAAATTTGCTTATAGATATCTTATCAAAAACTTATCACCTTCTCATTATTGAAGATTCAAATCTCACTTATGATAATTTATTCAGGTTGAATTATTAAAACTGAAAACCGTTAAAACGGTTATATTCTTTTTTCCTTTTTTATCAACCCACGACTTAAGTCGTGGGCTGCAAAACGAAAATACATATTTTTCAACCGTTTCAACGGTTTACGGTATAAAAGCCAATACTTAAAATCCCATTTAAAAAATTCATTCAATTATATAAAACTTTCTCAAAATAATAATCATTCAATCGGTATAAATATTGTTCAATCCCGCTCAATTAGTTTTTTTTCATTACCAATACAGGGCAGACTTATGAACAAATCAATACTAACCTTAATCGCTTTTTTATTCATTTCTGTGAATGCTTTATCACAGGTTCCCCTTGTTCAGCAAATAATTAATGCAACAAGCCAGGATTCACTTGTTTATTTTGTCAGAGAATTATCCGGTGATGTTCAAACTACAGTTAATGGTTCCCCGGTTACAATTATATCGCGGAATAAAAACCAGCCAACAAATGATGTTGCAAAAGATTATATCAGGCAGAAGCTTGAATCCTATGGATTGAACACTACCATTCAATCTTTTTCATCAACCGGGAAAAATGTTATCGGTGCTCAACTGGGTACAGAATTCCCTAACCAAAAATTTATTATATGTGCACACTACGATGATATGCCGAGCGGAACTACAGCACCGGGAGCCGATGATAATGCAAGCGGTACTGCTGGAGTAATTGAAGCTGCAAGAGTTTTATCCCCGCACTCCTTCCCTTTCACAATTCTTTATGCTTTATGGGATGAAGAGGAACAAGGTCTTATCGGCAGTGATTATTATGCAACACAGGCTGCATCTGCAGGTGATTCTATTCTTGGTGTTATTAACCTTGATATGATTGCCTGGGATTTAAATCCTGTTGATGGAATCTGCAACATTCATACTGCCGATGTGGGAATAACATTTGATATTTATGATAAGATGGTTGAGATAAATAGTCTTTACAATGTAGGTTTAAACATAGTTGAAGTTTATCCTGAGCAGCCTTACAGTGATCATCATTCATTTATTGCCAATGGTTATGCTGCTGTTTTATTGATTGAAGATGATAATGATTTTAATGCATATTACCATACAACAAACGACAAGGTGATGTATTTTAATCAGCCTTACTATCATAAAATGGCAAAGCTTGCCATTGCATCACTTGCAACTTTTGCACTAAATCTTAACCTTAACATCATACACACACCAATTGCTTCAACTGCAATATCAAGTGATATAAATACTTCTATGCAAGTTATTAGCGGTTTAAATATTGCTACTGTTGGTGCTGGAGCTCCAAGATTATACTACCGGCTTGATATAGGAGGAGGTTTTGGTCAGTTCATTGAAATTGTTGGCACACCTGCACTGGAAAATTTAACAATTAATTTTACAATACCGGCACCTCCTTTAGGTTCAAAAGTTCAATATTACCTTGCAGCACAGGATGAAAACTCTACAATCTCTGTAACTCTGCCAGCAGGCGGCGGTGGTTTTAATCCTCCCGGAAATACTCCTCCATCTGAATTCTTCCAGTTCTATGTTGGACCATTCATTTATGCTTTAAATGATAATGCAAGTAATCTTAATAACTGGTCACACACAGGATCATGGGGAACAACTACATCAAAGTTCACTTCCCCGCCAAGTTCATTTACTGATTCTCCAACAGGAAATTATAGTGCAAATGTAACATCTGATTTAACTTATAATGGAACCATTAGTCTTACAAATGCTCTTGGTGCCTATCTTGAATTTGAAACTCAATGGAGTATTGAGACTGACTGGGATTATGGAATGGTTCAGATATCTACAAATGGCGGAACAAACTGGACTGCTCTTGAAGGTAATTATACAAACCCGGGAACAGGTTCTTTCCAGCCAAATGGTCAGCCGCTTTATGATGGCACTCAAACAGCCTGGGTTCATGAAACAATGGACATTTCAAATTATCTAAATCAGCAGGTTAAAATCCGTTTCTATTTCAGAAGTGACGGCAGTGTTCAGCAGGATGGCTGGTATATTGATGACATTAAAGTTACTGTCTTCCAGCCTGTGCCTGTTGAACTTATTGCTTTCAATGCTGCAGCCTCAGAAAACTCAGTTGATCTTAACTGGATTACTGCATCAGAGATAAATAATAACGGATTCGAGATAGAAAGACAAAGACAAGCAGGCAGTAAGCAGTATGCAGTAGGCAATCAGTGGGAAAAGATCGGTTTTGTAAAAGGTTCCGGAACTTCAACTGAAGCACATAATTATATTTTTAAAGATGATAATCCACTGTTCGGTATTTCCTGGTACAGATTAAAGCAAATTGATCTTGACGGCTCATCGGAATATTATGGACCAATTAAAGTTGATAATACAACTCTTATTTCATTCAAGCTGTGGCAGAATTATCCGAACCCGTTTAATCCGACTACAAATATTAAATTCGTAAACCAAAAACCGTCATTCGTAACTCTGAAGGTTTTTGATGTATTAGGAAACGAAGTTGCTGTTTTACTGAATGAAGAAAAAGAACCGGGCTTTTACAGTATAGAATTCAATGCATCGAACCTCGCCAGCGGAACTTATATTTACAGGCTTCAGGCGGGAGAGAATGTTATGGTTAAGAAGATGCTGCTGATGAAATAACGACATTTGTCGCCTCAGAAACAGATAAATTTC
>MHAF01000004.1 GCA_001802865.1 Ignavibacteria bacterium RBG_16_34_14 | reverse complement strand
CCCTCGCCCACGCTTTTCTCTCGCTCACTATATGTTTTATGGAGCTAACTATATGATTTCTCTCACTAATTATAACTTTATTGGAGCTAACTATATCTTTTCTTTCGCTCACTATATGTTTTATAGAGCTAACTATATGTTTACTCTCGCCAAATATATGTTTACTCTCACTAATTGTATGTTTTCTTTCGCTCACTATATGTTTTCTTTTCCTCATTTTAGTTGAGAACTTGCAGGAGAAATATTAGTGCTTGTGAAATCTGTTTACTTGTTAAAAGAAATTACTGAAGTATCCCAAAAAAATTATTTTATATTAAACCGTTGACATTAGATTTTTAAATCCTGAATTTACTTCTGGGGATATCAATATTATTATTACAGGGGGTATCCTTCAAAATAATCAACTATTTATAAACATATCTTAGGAGGATAAAATGCCTTCCACATCAGAAAAATCTTTCGGGCAGAGGTACACCAAAGCGCAAGAGCTTGTAGAATATCTTAATACACTCTCAGGGTATTCACCCGGCATTGCGGAAATTGAGGCACCTGAAATTAAAACATTTCTTGAATCGGTTGATGCTGCTAATTCAGATGCAGCATCAAAACTTTCTGATCTTCAAACAACCCGTGAGCAATGGTTAAATATGTTCCAGGCTGCAGATGGCTTAATAACAAGAGCGGCACAGATAAGGGATTATATTGCCTCAATCCATCCCCAGAATAAAAAAGCACTGGACTATAAGAAGGTTCAGAAATATGTTCAGAATTTACGGGGAATAAGACTAAGTAAAAAACCTGTTAATCCTGATGGCTCGGCAGGTAAAACAAGCTCAACAAGCGAAGTAAGTTATGGTTCTATGCTTAGAACCGGTAAGGATATTCTTGAAGTTATTAAGACTGTTCCGGGTTACAGCCCAACTAACACAAACCTTACTGTTGCTAACTTCACAGCCTTCCTTACAAGCATAGATACTCAGAATTCAGCAGTAGCACAAAAACTCGAGAATTATGATAATTCAGTTGAGGCAAGAGGAGATTTATATAAAGAGTTAGGTGGACGTATAACTAAAGTAAAGCTTGCAGTTGCCGCTCAGTATGGCAAAAGTTCTAATGAGTATAAGGATATGGTAAAGTATTAAACCTTACCCTCTTAAACCTCACCTAAATCCTCTCCTTAGTGAGGTTGTGTGAAAATTACTTTACATTAGGTAGTCGCAACTTTCAAGTTGCGGTTTCAACAAAATTTCGCAGGCTGAAGCCTGCGGCTACCTCCAATTTCTTAATTATCACACAAACTCTAGTAAGGAGAGGACTTTTAATACTTCCCTCTCCTTTATGAGGGTGTGTGAATATTCAAACTCGTCAGTCTGAGCGGAGTCGAAGACTGACATTTCTAAGCGAATTCACACTTCGACTTCGCTCAGTGTGACGATAGAATTATTTTTCACACAGCCTCTAGCAAGGAGAGGAACATAGGGAGAGGTAAAAAATAAAAAAGCCAATTGATCTGGCAATCATTGATAATAGTAAATATTCTATAACTTTAAATAATTTTTATTATATTTTACGAAGAATTTTTTAATATAGTTGTAGTGGAAAGCTCAAATAAAAGATTGTATTAATATTCATTAAATAAATGAAATAATTTAATCGTTGGGGTTAAAATGAGTCACTATAAGCACTTTTTTCTAAAATATAACAAAACTGTGATTCTTTCTGAATCACAATCGGGAAAAATTCTTGATGTAAATGAGAAGGTCCTTTCTCTGTTTAATAAATCTATTGAAGATTTTACTAACCTGAAGAGATCAGATATCTTTCCCCAAAAAGCAATTAAAGAATTAAATAGGCAATTAAAGAATTCTAAAGATCCTGCTTCAACCGATACTTTTATAATAAATAAAGATGGTGTTAAGGTTAATGTGGAAGTTAACTCGGAAATAATAAGTGAGGATAATAAAGAATATCTGCTTGATACTATTTCTGTTAAAGAACTAAAGCAAACTTACCCTGAAATTACAGAATTATACGAGGCTGAAAAATTAGTTAAAGAGAGTAATGTAAGATATAAAACTCTTTTTGAATCGGCTAACCATGCAATTTTTATTTTAAAAGATGATGCTATAATTGAACTTAATTCCAAAGCTTTGGAAATGTTTGCAGGCACAAAAGAAGAACTTTTAGGGAAAACACCGTATGATCTTTCACCTGAATTCCAGCCTGATGGGAATAAATCAATTGAAAAGGCTCAGGAAAAAATTAAAAATATTTTAAAGGGAGAAGCTCAGTTTTTTGAATGGCAGCATAAGAAACTTGATGGTTCTCTCTTTGATGCTGAAGTAAGTTTAAACTCCATTACTTTCAATAATGAAATTGTTATACTTGCAGTTGTAAGAGATATAACACAAAGAAAACATGATGAATCTGTACTGAAACAGAGTGAAACAAAATTCCGTTCACTTGTTGAAGAATCTTTGGTTGGAGTTTATATAATCCAGGATGGAAAATTTCCGTATGTAAATCCAAGAATGGCAGAAATATTTGGTTATACTGCGAATGAAATTATATCATCAAAAACCGTAAATGATCTTACATACGAAGATGATATTAGTATTGCTCAGGAAAATATCGCCAAAAGACTTTCGGGTAAAATAAAGACAATACGCTATACTTTCAGAGGTAAAAGAAAAGATAATTCGCTGGCAGATATTGAAGTAATGGGTTCATCTACAATTTTCAATGGAAAGCCGGCAATCATCGGAACTCTTTTGGATGTTACAGAAAAAAATAAAGCAGATAAAGAGATAAGTAAACTATCCCGTGCTGTTGAACAAAGTCCCGCTTCAATTATTATTACCAACACTGATGGAAATATTGAATATGTTAACCCTAAGTTCTGTGAATTAACCGGATATTCTGCCGAAGAAGTAATTGGAAAAAATCCGAGAATTTTTAAATATGGAGATACTCCAAGAATTTATTATCAAAAACTTTGGGATACAATTAAATCCGGGAAAGAATGGCGTGGAGAATTTCTTAACAGAAAAAAGAATGGAGAATTATTCTGGGAGTTTGCATCAATTTCTCCTGTTAAAGATAACGATGGTAAGATTATAAATTTCCTTGCTGTAAAAGAAGATATTACAGAAAGAAAACATGCTGAAGAAGAACTTAAGATTGCTAAAGAAAAGGCAGAAGAGATGAACTTGCTAAAGACGGTTTTTCTGGCAAATATGAGCCACGAACTCAGAACCCCAATGGTTGCAATGCTTGGTTACTCCGAGATTTTAAAGAATGAAATCGAAAACCAAAATTTACAGGAAATGGCAAGTGAAATTTATGAAAGCAGCCTGCGCCTTATGAATACTTTAAATCTTGTTCTCGATCTTTCGAGAATTGAAGCTAATAAGGAAGTAATAAATCTTACCGAAATTGATGTTGTTTCAGTTGCTGCTGAGGAGCTTGAATTTTTTAGATACCTCGCCGTAAGAAAGAAATTACAGTTAAAAACCTATTTGCCTGATGAACCAATAATAACACTTCTTGATGAAAGAATGTTTCGTCAGATAATAGGCAGTTTAATAAACAATGCGGTTAAATTTACAAATGAAGGTAGTGTAAGTTTGAGCATTTCCAAAGAGTATGAAGGGTCCGATAAGCAGAATGTTATTATAAAAATAAGTGATACCGGCATTGGAATACCTAAAAATAGCCAGAGCACAATTTTTGACGCATTCCGGCAGATTAGCGAAGGTTTCAATAGAACATTTGAAGGAACAGGCTTAGGTTTGACGGTTGCTAAAAAGTTTATTGAAATGATGCAGGGAACTATAAATGTTGAAAGTGAATTTGGACAAGGTTCAACATTTAAAATTAAATTCCCTGTAATAAGAAGATTTGAAAATCAGCCAATAAATATGGATCAATCTCAAATGAAGATAGAATTTCATGAAAATAAAATTGAAGATGGTATTCCTCAGCTTCTTCTTGTTGAGGATGATCAGTCGAATGCCGGTGTGATAAAGTTCTTTCTGGAAACCTCATTTAAAGTTGACATGGTTTTAACTGGTGAAGAAGGAATTAAAAAAGCCGGAACAAAAAAGTATGCAGCTATATTAATGGATATTGATCTTGGTACAAGTATGAGCGGGTTAGAGGCAACAAGAATAATCAGGAGAATTCCCGGCTATGAAAACACACCAATAATCGCTGTAACAGCTCTTGCAATGCGTGGTGACCGGGAGAAATTTCTTGCTGAAGGATGTACTCATTATATCTCAAAACCTTTTAAAAAGGAAGACCTTGTTAATCTCATAAAAGAAGCTGTTGAACAATCCAAAGAGAAAGACAATCGTTTTTCAGGGTGACACTATTACTTTATGTGATAGTATCACTAAACTTCATCTTATAGAAACACCTCTCCTTAAAAAGATTTATTAAAACCTTTAATTAAACAGTAGTATAAGATTTTATTTTTTTTACTACAGGATTTTATTGAACAGCTGCTCTTAAAGAAGGATTTTCATCAAGAAGATTTTTTGAATGGTAAGTTCCAAGATTTGATTTGCAGTTTGTACAAATGTAAATGTACCTCAATCCGATCATTGACTCAACCTTGCAGACCCATATACTTTCTATTACGGTTTTGCAATGGCTGCAGAAAACTTTTATATCTTCTTTTTGTATCTGTTTCGTCATAGGATTGGAAAAATAGTTTTAGTGTTAGACTCAATATAAGAGAATTTTGTTACACGATAGTAAACATTTTAAAATTATTTAACAATTGAGTACGAGAGTTCAGACTTATTCAAAAAAATTACTTTCAAATTCTGAGAAACCTCAAAGAATAGTCATTTAACAATTCTTTAACTTCGCTGAAAGATTGATTCTGTAAAAATTTTACTAATTTTACTTACAAGACTATCAATATTTAAAGAATTTCAAAATCATTAAACAAATCCTTTATAAAAACTTATCTGCTTTTAAACTCATGACTTTATATTTGATCACGTTAATAATGTACTGTTCTGTTATTGTTCTT
>MHAF01000003.1 GCA_001802865.1 Ignavibacteria bacterium RBG_16_34_14 | reverse complement strand
TCATCCTGATGACAGAAAAATTTTTCATCAGGCTTTGGAAGCTTCTTTATCAGGAATTACATCCTTAGATATAGAGCATAGAATTGTAAAAAAGAACGGACAAACAATTTTTGTTAATCAACGTGGAGCAGTTTCATATGATGAAAAAGGAAATACTGTAAAATTCTCCGGTTCTATTCAGGATATTACTGATCGAAAACTAATGGAAAATGATTTAAGGGAAAGCCAAAGCAAGCTTTCAGGCATTATTAATTCTGCAATGGATGCTGTGATTACTGTTGATGATAAACAGAATGTAATTTTATTTAATTCTACTGCTGAGAAAATGTTCCATTATCCTGCTGATGAAGTTCTTGGTAAACCTTTGGATAGATTAATTCCTGAAAGATTTAGAAATATTCATCGGAAGCATATAGAAAGTTTTAGTAAGACAGGCATAAGTATGAGAACTATGGGGGTAATAAATCCAATTAGCGGCTTACGAGCGGATGGAGAGGAGTTCCCAATTGAAGCTTCAATTTCCCAGGTAGAGATAAGCGGACAAAAATTGTTTACTGTAATTATACGTGACGTTACGGAAAAGAAAAAAGCTGAAGAAGCTCTCATTTCCTCAGAAGCAAGATACAGACTTCTATTTAAAAAGAATCCTCTCCCTATGTGGGTTTATGATTTTGAAACGTTAAAATTTGTAGCTGTGAATTTTGCTGCAGTTAAAGTTTATGGATATACAAAAGATGAATTTCTATCCATGACAATATATGATATAAGACCTGAGGAAGATGTTCCAGCATTAAAGAATTATATTTCCAATTTGAAAAAACCATTTCAATCTGCCGGAATCTGGCGGCATAAGAAAAAAGATGGAACAATAATAGATGTTGAAATAGTTTCTCACGAAATAGAATTTGATGGGAGAGTATCACGATTAGTTCTTGCAAACGATGTTACTGATAAGAAAAAAGCGTTAGATGAATTAAAAAGTTCCAGAGAACAGTTAAGGGAACTAGCTGCTCATCTTCAAAATATAAGGGAAGAGGAAAGATCTGCCATAGCACGTGAAATACATGATGAATTGGGGCAGGTATTAACTTCATTGAAAATGAATTTAACATTTGTTGATAAAAAATTAACCGCTGACGAAGCTCGAATAGATCCTGATGATATTCACAGTGAAATTACTGGGATGAAATCTGTAATTGATAAAAGTGTAAAAAGAATAAGAAAAATTATTACTGAACTTAGACCTGAAGTTCTGGATCAGCTTGGGTTAATTTCTGCTTTGGAATGGCAGGTAAATGAGTTTAAAACAAAAAGTGGAATTGATTGTGAGCTTTTGAATTATTTTGGGGAGGCTGAAGTAAATAAGAATATTTCTATCGCTGTTTACAGAATTTTCCAGGAAGCTTTAACAAATGTAATGCGTCATTCTAAAGCTACAAAGGTCGAAATTAAAATAGGAAGAACTAATAATCACTTTGAACTTGAGATACGAGATAATGGAATCGGTTTTGAACAGAAAAAAAATAAATCAAAAACATTTGGTGTCCTTGGAATGAGAGAACGGGCGATAATACTGGGCGGTGATTTTAAAGTTGAAAATGTCAAACCATCAGGAACTAAAGTTTCAGTTTACATTCCTTTGGAAATAATTTAAAATAAATTATTAATTATAAATATAGGCAGTTAATAATTATGGAAATATCAAAATGATCAAAGTTTATATTACAGATGATCATTCTTTAATTAGAGAAGGATTTAAAAAAATCCTTAGTGATGAGAAAGATATATCAATTGCAGGCGATGCAGCTAATGCAAAAGATGCCATGAATTTTGTTTTGAATAATTCTCTCGATATTCTGATACTCGATTTAAATCTTCCTGATAAAAACGGTCTCGATCTTCTTAAAGAATTAAAAGCTTTAAAACCTGATCTTAAGATTCTTATTCTGAGTATGCATCCCGAAGACAGATTTGCAATGAGAGTTTTACGAGCCGGTGCATCAGGGTATGTTACAAAGGAATCCGCAGGCGAAGAACTTGTTAAAGCTATCCGCAAAGTTTATAATGGAGGGAAATATGTCAGTGAAAGTCTTGCAGAAATTCTTGCCTTGGAAATTCAGGGAGGAGGAGAAAGACCAATTCACGAAATATTATCCGACAGGGAATTTCAGGTTTTACAGATGATTGCTTCTGGTAAGACACTTGCAGAGATATCTGATAATTTATCCTTAGCTGTTACAACGGTCAGCACTTACCGTGCAAGAATTCTTGAAAAACTTAATCTCCATTCAAATGCTGAATTAATTCATTATGCAATTACAAATAAGCTTCTTGATTAATCCTTCACATTTGACATCTTCAGGTTTTAAATCTCACGTTTAAACCTTACCGTTTGATACGAGCGTAGTAATAATACTACAAAAATATCTTACAGCTATCTACATACAATTATAAAAGTGAAAACTATCTTCGCAATTATAATAAAGTAAGATACAATGTGAATATCCTAATTGTAGATGATTCTCCTCAAATCAGGATTAATCTTAAAAAGTTTCTTTCTGAAATAAAAGGTATAAATGTTTCAGGTGAAGCTGAAAGCTCCGGGGATGCTGTTGAATTAATTAATAAAATTAAACCGGAATTGATTATTCTTGATGTTGAATTAAAAAATAGCAGCGGATTTGATGTTTTGAAATATGTAAAGAAAAATATGCATTCTATTGTAATAATGTTTACTAATCATTCATCAGGATATAAAAATAAAGCACAAGCCGAGAGAGCAGATTTTTTTTTCGATAAAACAACTGAACTGGATAAACTTTTAACTACTATAAAAGATTTAATTTAATAATGCCGTTTATTAACTGCACAAAGTCACTGAACATTCTGTCCATAATTCATTTACAAACTATACGCAACTTTTTACTAAAGAATATTTTATTACTTATAAATAAAAATTAAAAAGAGGTAGTATGAAGGATGTAAATTCAGGGAAAGGTAAAATTTCCCAAATCGCAGCCTACTTTTATCACTTTTTACTTCTTTCCTTGATTATTGCTCTTATAATTACCTGAAATCAGTTTTTTTATGGTAATAAAAATATGGGGTAAGATGGCACTTACTTTGTTTATTATTTCTCTGCAATTGATTTAAGTTAGGAGAAATAATGTACAAAAGCTTAACAGTTTATCTCTATCAAAATAGTTTTTATGAAGATATGGTTCTTGAATTGTTCGAAATAGAACAAAAGAAAAAAGAAATTTTTAAGAAGATTAATACCATAAAGGAAATTAAATATCTTAGTAATCCTGAGAGAGAAGAAATGCTCGATCTTCTTAACAAAGAAATGATGATACTGCATGACTTAATTCGTGTGAATTCAACAACTGCAGAAGAAATGGGTTTTATTCCTGATTCTTTCAGAGATGATGAGGATGATGATTAGATTTTTTGGATAGCTTAATTTAATACCACTTTTTAATTGTTGTAACTCCGCCGTTTTTCCATTTCAAAAAAATAAAGACGTTCAATATTATCTACCATTTTTTGCAAAGTAAATTTTTCTAAAAATATTCTGCGTGAAGCTTTTCCAAAATCTGATCTTAACTTCTTAGATTCTATAAGAGGTTTCATAGAATCTATGATCTGATCAATATTTTCCGGTTCTGTTAAAAAACCATTACCGCTCTCTGTCATATACCTAATATCTCCAACATCACTTACAACTAAAGATAAACCGACTGACATTGCTTCAAGAATAGAAACAGGAAAAGTTTCTCCACCAAAATCTTTGGATGTTTGAGTATAAATATCAAGTGCCGAAAGAATTCCTGAGATATCATTCCTATTACCCGTAAAAATTATTTTGTCTGAGATACCAAGCACAGCAGCTTCTTTTTGCAAATGTTCTTTTAATTCACCTTCACCAACAATTAAAAGCCTTAAATGATTAAAAATTTCTGATAATTTTTTGAATGCTTTTATAAGGTAAGTATGTCCTTTAAATTCAACTAATCGAGAAACCGTACCTATAAGTAAATGACTCTCATCTAATCCAAATTCACTTCTTATTCTGCTTCTTTCTTCATTTGAAAAAAGAAATTTATTTTCAGGTAAACCAATATGAACAACAGAAATTTTATCTTCAGGAATTTTGTCTTTTTCAATCATTATTTTTTTTGTTGAAAAACCAACAGGAGTGAAACGATCGATTAAATACTTGTTACGGAATTTATGTGTAATATTCTGGCTTATAGACATACAGGAATGAATTGTTGCAAAATTAATAGCTCCGGCAAATTTTCCTGCAGCAGCGGCAATAGTTCTATCAAAATTAGAATTTGAGTGAATAACATCAATCTTTTTTTGCTTTATTTGATCATAAAGAACTTTAACTGCTTTAAATTCCCTTCCTCCATGGGCATAAGGAACTTCAAGCACAGAAAAACCAGAGTCATTCGAAGCTTTTGCAAGTTGAGAATTTATTAATGGTGCGATATAAATATTATGTCCTTTTTCTCTTAGGCCTTCGGCAAGATAAAGCACATAATTTTCGCCTCCGGCAATATTCTGTGCATCATTTGTTATAACAATATTCATTAGCGATTTTCTTCTTTCTCTTTTTCCGGATCATAAAAAACTTATGAAGAATATTTTTGTGATATAAATTAAATATAATTTATTTCGATAAGAGTTGAGAAAAGATCAGATTACTTCCTTAAACTATTTTTAATATAGGACAAAGAAATAAGAAGATAACAAGAAAGAGAATATTAAACGGTTAAGAAAAAATGGCTGTCCTGTTAAAAGAACAGCCATTTATTTAGATTAATAATTTACATTACTTTCAAAGAAAAATCTTGTCCCAACCATTCCACCACAATCCTGGAAATGAAAGCTGCTTGGACCTTTTGTTTCAGTTGTTTGTCCGCCGGTTGTTACTTTAGAAGTACTTTCAGGAGTAATAAATGCACCTAGATTATATCCTGCATAAAACTCCCAATTTAAATCCTTCCATGGTTTTAAATATGCACTTGCATTAGCTCCAAATCCAAGTCTTGATGCAGAGTATTCATCTTTTGATTCAGTACCTGATGTAGGCGTGTTTGTAGTTTCATTGCTATAAGATATAAAACTAACCCAGGGACCAATAGACCAATAAACAGGTTTATCCATTCCTAAAGGGTAATAATTCCAGCCTGCTTTAATACCAATTTCTGTTTCACTAAATTCAACTTTACCGGAAGTGTTTTCTGTTTTATCACTACCAATACCCAGACTTCCGAGAAGATTGATACTTGATTTAGGACCAAGATACCAGTCTAAACCAAAACCTGTAACTTTCTCATCTTCTGGTGTAGAAAGGTTATAATTTAACCGATCGATAAATTGCTTCCCCGCTGTAAAATCCTTTTGCCACATAAAGTTCATTCCCCAGCATCTTTCATCCCCGTTTATAGGTTTTACTGCAGCAGGCTCATTCTGTGCATGCAAAAAAGATGAGGCAAGAAAAAGAATGAGTAATGAAAGAAAATAATGAAGTTTTGACATAGTGGACTCCTGTTTGTTTGTTATAGGGTTTATCATTTACCATATAGGTAATTCTATTTTTTAAAGATAAAATAATATTCCTACGGAGACCGAAAAGTTTGAAAGGAACTTAAAGAATAGAAAACACAGATTCAACAAAAATTTTTCTATTCAGTTGAAACTGTGAAGATTAAATTATGAAGCTACGGGTGATTTCACATTAAATGAATTAACGACATTTCCATCATTAAAAAATACTGATGATTTCAGAGAGCCATCTTGATTATATAATTTCCATAAACCATCCCTTTTGCCATTAATAAAAACTCCTTCTTCCATTTTGTTTCCGTTTTGATAGTACCAGGCCCATTTATCCACGACAACATCATTATTAAAAAACCCTTCGGATTCAAGTTCTCCGGTAGAATAATAATAACTCCACTTACCTTCATTTTTATTATTAATAATATTCCCGCTTACTGCTTTGTTTCCATTAAGCAAACAGATTGTAAATTCTCCATTCTTTATTCCATCAATAACATCATAAGAAATAATTTGGTTGGCAATGGTATCAACAACTTTACCTGTAAAAGGTTCATCAGTAGCTTGATTGACTATTAATCCATCCTGAGTAAAAACTGATATTTGTTTTTCTGATGAGTTTGAGATAGAAATTAAAGTATAAATACCAACAGCAATTGTGGCAAGCAAAAAGGAAACCTTGATACGGTAAGAAAATAGCTGCATTTTGCCCTCTCGAAATTGTAAAAGAAATATTAAATTATTTCAACTCTCAAATAAGTTTATTTCAATGGATATGCCATTCTATATTTGATTTTATTCTAATTAAGTAAGGAAATTTTCTTCTCAATATAAGATTAGAAGTATTGATCCAACAAAAATGTTACACTTATTATGTCACCATCATAAGTCCGAGTTCCATTAATCTTTAAAAAGCCAAAGAGATATTAAAGTTCAATATATATATGACAGGTACATACATTAACTTAACTGCGTTTTCTTGCAATAAAACAACGGTTTCAATATATTTAATACCTTAAAACTATAGAAATCCTTAACTGGAATCCCAAAAGTTTATAAGTTATAAGTTAAAGAATTATGTGAATAAAAAGTTATAGGGTATAAAGGTATAAACAGAATAATGATTATTCACTAAAACGTCTATACTCTTAACTTGCCGGGGTGGCGGAATTGGTAGACGCACAGGACTTAAAATCCTGTGGGAATTATTTTCCCGTGCCGGTTCGAGTCCGGCCCTCGGTACGGGTTCTTAGCTCAGTTGGTTAGAGCGTCTGCTTGACGTGCAGAAGGTCAAAGGTTCGACTCCTTTAGAACCCACATAAATCGGATTATATTCCGATTTTTTTATAATGATATTAAAATGGAAAAAATTATAATTACATTTCCTGACGGAAGCTCAAAAGAATTTGAGAAAGGTATTTCTGGTTTTCAGATAGCACAATCAATTTCTCAGCGGTTGGCAGAAGAAGCACTCGCAGTGGAAATAAATGGAGAAGTAAAAGATCTTAATAGACCTATTTATCAGAATTGTTCTATCAGGATTTTAACTTTCAATGATGATGAAGGTAAAGAGGTTTACTGGCATTCAACTTCTCACCTGATGGCTCATGCTGTTCAGGATTTACATCCTGAAGCTAAATTTGGCGTTGGTCCTGCTATACAGGATGGATTCTATTATGATATTGATATTAACTCATCACTTACAGAAGAAGATCTAAAAGAAATTGAAAAAAGGATGGTAGAAATTTCTAGAGAAGATTCTCCTTTTATAAGAGAAGAGTTAAGTAAAAACTCTGCGGTGGATTTCTTTAAGAAAAAAAGCGACAATTATAAACTTGAAATACTTTCCGGTATTGATGAGAATTCCGAAAAAATTAGTATATACAAAGAGGGTTCTTTTATTGATCTCTGCACAGGACCCCATCTTCCTTCTACAGCTAAAATAAAAAATATAAAGCTTCTTACTGTCTCGGGTTCATATTGGAGAGGAGATGAGAAGAACAAACAAATGCAGCGTATATATGGTATCTCATTTCCTAAAAAGAAAATGCTTGATGAATACCTTCAGAAGCTTGAGGAAGCAAAAAAAAGAGATCATAGGAAACTTGGTAAAGAACTCGAATTATTTTTGATAACAAATAATGTTGGAAGCGGATTACCAATTTGGCTTCCTAAAGGTACCATAGTAAGAGAAACTCTTGAAAATTATCTTCGTGAAGAACAGAAAAAAAGAGGGTATGAACCTATTATTACTCCACATATAGGTAATATTAATTTGTATAAGACAAGCGGCCATTACCCGTATTATAAAGAGAGTCAATTTCCTCCACTTGTTCTTGAAGATGGAAAAGAGGAATATCTTTTAAAACCAATGAATTGTCCTCACCACTTTCAGGTTTACCTTTCAAAACCGAGAAGTTACCGTGATCTTCCTATAAGGCTTGCAGAGTTTGGCACTGTTTACCGATATGAACAATCTGGAGAACTTACAGGTTTAACCAGAGTGAGATCTTTTGCAGTTGATGATGCTCATATGTTCGTAAGAGAGGATCAATTAAAGGATGAAGTTTGTGATGTAATTGATTTAATTAAAATTGTATTTACCCAAATGGGTTTTAAAGATTTTACCACACAGTTATCTTTCCGTGATGATAATGTTGAGAAGTATGGAGGAGATATTTCTATGTGGGAAAAAGCTCAGAAAGAGATAAAAGAAGCAGCGGATGAGATGAATCTCAATTACATTATTGTCGAAGGTGAAGCTGCTTTTTACGGTCCTAAAATAGATTTTATAGTTAAAGATGTTCTTGGAAGAGAATGGCAGCTTGGTACTGTTCAAATTGATTATGTAATGCCTGAAAGGTTTAACCTTGAATACACTGGTGGTGATGGACAAAAACACAGACCAGTTGTTATTCACCGTGCACCATTTGGTTCCCTTGAACGATTTATCGGAATTCTAATTGAACACTTCGCTGGTGAATTTCCTCTATGGTTAACACCTGTTCAGGCTGTTGTTATTCCGGTGTCACAAAACTATTTTAATTATGCTGAAAAAATTTTTCTTGAATTAAAGAGAAATAATATTAGAGTTGAATTTGATCAAAGGAATGAGAAAATCGGTTATAAGATAAGAGATTGGGAAACTAAAAAAGTCCCTTATATGCTTATTATTGGGGAAAAGGAAGAAACCGCTGGAAATATTTCTGTTAGACAACACAGAAAAGGAGATCTTGGTTCCTTACCGCTTAATGATTTTATAGAAAAAATAACTGAAGAAATAAAAACAAAATATTATTCAACAAATTAGGGAGGTGTTAAATCGCTCAGGCAGATAGT
Source organism: Ignavibacteria bacterium RBG_16_34_14 (assembly GCA_001802865.1). Taxonomy (GTDB): domain Bacteria; phylum Bacteroidota; class Ignavibacteria; order Ignavibacteriales; family Ignavibacteriaceae; genus RBG-16-34-14. Next base: position 12,910 of record MHAF01000003.1, on the reverse strand, counting down.
GTAAGAATAAACGAAGAAATAAAAGCTTCTAAGGTTAGGGTTATTGATGTTGACGGGACGCAACTGGGTATATATACAGTAAGAGATGCATTAAAAATATCAAATGAAAGAGGACAAGACCTGGTTGAAATTGCACCGCAGGCTCAGCCACCAGTTTGTAAAATAATTGATTATGGAAAATTCAAATATGAGCAGCAAAAAAGAGAAAAACTTCAAAAGAAACATCAACAGGTTACTACATTAAAAGAAATAAGGCTGCATCCAAATACTGATGTGCATGATTTTGATTTTAAAGTTAGGCATGCAATTAGTTTTATTGAAGACGGAAATAAAGTGAAAGTTGCTGTTTTATTTAAGGGAAGGGAAATGGCTTACACCGAACAAGGACAAGAACTCTTAAAAAAATTTGTTGAAAAACTTGAAGATATTGCTAAAGTAGAAAGCGAAATAAAACTGGAGGGAAGGAATATGAATGTTATTCTTGTCCCTGACAAAAAAGGAAAGAAGAAATAATAAGGATAATAAAATGCCGAAAATGAAAAGTAATAAAGGTGCGCGTAAATCATTTAAAAAAACTGCCACCGGAAAATTTAAAAGAAAAAAAGCTTTCAAAAGTCATATCCTCACTTCTAAAAGCCGGAAGAGAAAAAGAAATTTAAGAAAGGCTACATTGGTCTCTAAAGCCAATGAGAAAAAAGTAAGTTTAATGTTAAAATAAATAAAAGGTTAGAATAAAATGCCACGTGTACGTAATAAAGTAGCTTCTCACAGGAGAAGAAAAAAAATACTTAAGCAGGCAAAAGGGTATTGGGGTGCGAGAAGTAAAGTTCATACTATTGCAAAAACCCATGTTGAAAAAGGTCTTGTTCATGCTTATCGGGATAGGAAACTAAAGAAGAGAACTTTCAGGCAATTGTGGATTATTAGGATTAATGCTGCAGCAAGAATGAATGGAACAACTTATTCCAGTTTAATTCATGGTTTGCAGGAGAAAGGGATAACTATCAACCGAAAGATTCTTGCAAATCTTGCTGTAGAAAATCCATCTGCTTTTACTGAAATAGTTAAATTTTCCGTTAATTAATATTTCTGTATTTCTTAAGACTAATATTAAACCCGGTTTCTTTTTGGAAATCGGGTTTATTGTATTTTTAGGCGTTTCTTTTATTATTTTAATCAAACCTTTTTATTTGAAATATGCTTACCAAAGAAATTCAACATGTAAAAGAAGAATCTGAGAAGGATTTTTCATCTGTTGATAATCCAAAAGAACTTGAAGAACTCAGGATAAAATATCTGGGCAGGAATGGAATTTTAGTGCAACTGTTTGAAGAGTTAAAGAAAGTTCCTAAAGAAGATAAACCTGCAGTTGGGAAAAATCTTAATGAACTTAGAAACTTATTGACAGAGAAATATAATCTTCTTAAGACAGATTTAGAAAAAACGGATGACACTTCAGAAGAAAAAATTGATTTAACTCTTCCCGGCACGATTAGAACAATTGGCAGTAAGCATATAATCATACAAACCCTTGATGAGATAAAATCAATATTCAAAGGAATGGGATTTTCTGTATTCGAAGGTCCTGAACTCGAATCTGATTATAACAATTTTGAAGCTCTGAATTTTCCGCCGAATCATCCTGCAAGAGATATGCAGGATACATTTTTTGTAAGTGAAAAATTTCTTTTAAGAACTCATACTTCTCCGGTACAAATCAGAGTGATGGAGAGATTTAAACCACCTGTAAGAGCAATTATGCCAGGAGTTTGTTATAGAAACGAAGCTATTAATCCAAGAAGTTATTGTGTCTTTCACCAGGTTGAAGGATTATATATTGATACTGATGTTACATTTGCTGAGTTGAAAGGAACTCTTGTTTCTTTTGCAAAGCAATTTTATATGGATGACCTTAAATACAGGTTTCGGCCAAGCTTCTTTCCATTTACGGAACCCAGTGCTGAAATGGATATAACTTGTTTTATATGTAAAGGTAAAGGCTGTAGAATATGTAAAAATACGGGCTGGATTGAAATACTCGGCTGTGGTATGGTTGATCCAAATGTTTTTAATTATGTAGGGTATGATTCTGAAAAATATACAGGCTATGCTTTTGGTATGGGTATAGAAAGAACTGCTCTGCTTAAGTATGGAATTGACGACATACGCAAATTCTATGAGAACGATTTGAGATTTCTTAAACAGTTTTAACAGAGTAATAATTGAAAGCTTCTCTTAACTGGACTAAAGAATATGTAAACCTGGAAGGAATTCCTGTTCAGGAAATAATTGATAAGCTAACTATGTCCGGACTTGAGGTGGAAGATTTTGTTAATCAACAGGAAATTTATAAAGACTTTGTAGTTGGTTTAGTTACCTCCAAAGAAAAACATCCGAATGCAGATAAATTATCTCTTTGTAAAGTAAATACAGGTTCAGAAGAATTAATAGTTGTTTGTGGTGCTGCTAATGTTGCTTCCGGACAAAAAATTGTTTTTGCACCTGTTGGTACTATTATTCCTTTAAGCGGAATGAAATTAGGCAGAGCAAAGATAAGGGGAGTAGAATCTTTTGGAATGATATGTTCTGAAGCTGAACTTGGATTGGGGAATGATGCCTCAGGGATTATGGTCATAGATAAAAAGCTAAAAGAAGGAACTCCTTTTTCAAAGGCTTTAGGATTTGATGATGTAATTCTTGAGATAGCAATTACTCCAAACCGTCCTGATGCACTTTCACATATTGGTATTGCAAGAGATTTAGCTGCGATTTTTAACAGGGAATTGAAATATCCTGAATTAAAAATAGATGAAGCCAAAGATGAAGCAAAGAATTATGCATCGATTGAAATTCTTGATACTAAAAATTGCCCCCGTTATTCTTCAAGGATAATCAGAAATGTAACAGTAAAAGAATCACCCGAATGGTTAAAAAGTAAACTAACTAAAATAGGTTTAAGACCAATAAACAATATTGTTGATGTAACAAACTTTGTTATGAATGAATTAGGGCAGCCTCTTCATGCTTTTAATCTTGATCAATTATCCGGAAGAAAAATTATTGTAAAAAGCACAAAAGAAAAAATGAAATTTACCACTCTTGATTCTAAAGATAGAGAGTTACCTTCAGGAACATTAATGATATGTGATGGGGAAAAGGAAGTTGCAATCGCAGGAGTAATGGGAGGTGAAAATTCAGAGGTAACTTCGGAAACAAAAAATATACTTTTAGAAAGTGCACATTTCAATCCTTCTCATATAAGAAAAGTTTCAAAAGCTTTAGGATTAAATTCAGATGCGTCTTACAGGTTTGAAAGAACTGTAGATCCTAATAATACAGATTATGCTGTAAACAGAGCCTCAATGCTTATTGCTGAAGTTTCAGGTGGCGAAATCCTCAAAGGCTTGATTGATGTTTATCCTGAAAAAATAAAAGAGAAAGAAGTTCAGCTTAGATTTGCAAGAGTAAAAAAAGTTTTAGGGTATGAAATTCCGAAAGAAAGTATAAATAAAATTCTTAATAAACTTGGATTGAAAACTATTTTGCAATCTCAGGATGAAATTAGATTACAAGTTCCTACTTACAGACCTGATCTTGAAAGGGAGGTTGATTTAATTGAAGAAGTTGCCAGGATATATGGATATGATCAAATTCCTGCTGTTCCCAAAATTACTATCACTCTTGAAAAAAAATATGATGAATCAGTTTTTACGGATGAAATCAGGGAAATAGCTACAGGCTTAGGTTTATATGAGATCCTAAATAATCCATTAATAGATGAGAGGTCGGCTTCATTTGATGGAAGACCGATAAAGATTCTCAATCCTCAAAGTGTAGACATGGCATATCTTAGAACTTCACTTATTCCGGGTGGTTTAATTGTTGCCGCAAATAATATTAACAAAGGAGAGAAAAATCTATCTTTTTTTGAAATTGGCAATATCTTTAACAAAATAAGTGAAAACGAAATAAATTCATTTGAAGATTTTATTGAAGAACGCCGTTTACTTTTCATTCTTACAGGAAAAGAGAGAAAAAAAAAATGGAACTCTACGGAAAAAGTGGTTGATTTCTTTTTACTTAAAGGATTGGTTGATAGTTTTATAACAAAGTTTTCTCTTGACAATGTTTTAAATGATTCATATTATCACAGTGGTAATAGAAATTTTGCTTATTACTTTACCAAAAATCTGAAGGAAAAGGTAATTGGCTTAGGTGGAAAGGTAAGTAAAGATGTTCTTAAACAATATGATATTGATCAGGATGTTTATTGCTTTGAGCTTTATCTTGAAGAATTAAAGGAAATTCAACAAAGAAAAAAGTTTTATTCACTGCCAATAAAATTTCCAAAAGTTGTTAGAGATTTTGCTTTTATACTTGATAAATATATTACTTATGAAGAGCTTATAAATTTTATTAAAGCAGAAGGCTCTAATCTACTTAATAATGTAAAGTTATTTGATTTGTTTGAAAACGAATCTATTGGTAATGATAAAAAAAGTATGGCTTTCAGCTTAGAATACCAGGCTAAAGACAGAACTTTAACAGAAGATGAGGTGGAAAAAGAATTTCTTCATCTCATAAAGTTGATTGAAAAGAAATTTAATGCAAAATTAAGAGGTATTTAATGCAGGAAACTTCCAAACAGGAAGTACTCTTAAGTGATCTCAGCGTAATTCAGTCCCAGGTGGAAATTCTGGCAAATAAATGCAAAGATATAACTGAAGTTAATATTGAATTAGAAACACAATTATCTGAATTGAAAAAAGAAAAAACCGATTTAACTCAAAAAATTTCCAGGATTGAAACTGAACTTCATAATATGAAAGAAAAATCAGGAACAGGACTTTTTAATTCTCTTAATGAAAAAGAAAGGGAAGAATTGAAAAAAAATATTGGAGATTTGATTTCAAGAATTGATTTTCATTTAAGTTCTTAAACATTGTGTTAGTTTGATGGACAAGACATAAATGACTGATAAGAAGAAGCTCAAAATAAAAATATTCGATAAAGAATATTCCTTGATTGTTGAAAATGAGGAAATAGCAAAAGAACTTGCTGTTTATGTTAACAAGGTTATGGAAGAAACAAAGGAAGAACTTCCAGATCAACCTGTACAAACAATAGCTATTATTGCTTGTTTAAATATTGCTTATGATCTCTTTTTAGAAAAAAATAAAAACAGAGAGTTATTAATCCAGGCAAGCGATAAAATTAAAAAGCTCAAGCTTCTTCTTAACGAAGTAAGAATGTCAGACCCATCATAAAACAAACTTTCCGCTCTGCCAGTTCACAGCGATAAGAAAAACTAACAGTTGGATCTAATAGGGAGTTTGACTCAAGACGTCTATTACAGGCCTCATCCTGGTTCGTCCGGGAAATCTAACTTAGTTGGAACAGAGGAAGTAAAAAGCGTTCTGGCGGATTCCCACTGTGTATAATAGGGTTTTTCTCTATTAAATGTACTGGCAGAAGCGGTTTAAATATTTAATCTATCACGGAGGAACAATGGATCCGATACAGTTAATACTCTTGGCGATTGTTCTTGTGGTTGTTTTTTTCTACCTGGGTTGGATGTTTAATTCCAAAATTGGTAAAAAAAGTATTGCTTCGTCTGAGGAGAGAGCAAAGCAAATAATTAATGATGCCCAGAAGGAATCAAATAATCTGAAGAGAGAAAAGTTACTAGAGGTAAAAGATGAATGGTATAAGAAAAAAACAGAATTCGATAATGAAGTTCAGCAGAAAAGGCAAAAAGTTGCTAACCTTGAAAAACAATTAGTCGCCAGGGAAGAGAGCACTGAAAAAAAATTTGAATTGGTTCTAAAAAAAGAAAGGGAAAGCAGACAACTTGAAAAAGAGGTACAAGAACAAAAAAAGTTAATTGAACAAAAACTTGCAGAATCAAAAAAATTAGAGGAAGAACAGAACTTAAGATTAGAAAAAATTTCCGGGTTAACTGCCGATGAAGCAAAAAAAATGCTTCTCGAAAATATGGTTAATCAGGCTAAACAGGATTCTACTGTTTTGATCAAGGAAATTGTTGATAATGCAAAAGCTGAAGCCAAAAAAGAAGCTCAGAAAGTTATTGTTCAGGCAATTCAGCGAACTGCTGCCGACCACACAGTAGAAACAACCGTTTCTGTTGTACAAATCCAAAATGATGAAATGAAAGGGCGTATTATTGGTAAGGAGGGAAGAAATATACGTTCATTTGAAGCTGTAACTGGAGTTGATGTAATTGTAGATGATACACCTGAAGCAGTTATTCTTTCTTCATTTGACCAATTCAGACGAGAGGTGGCAAGAGTGTCACTTGAAAGACTTATTGCCGATGGCAGAATTCATCCTGCTCGAATTGAGGAAGTTGTTGAGAAAGTTAAACAAGAGCTTGAAGAAGATATGATCAAGGAGGGAGAAAATACAGTTCTTCAACTTGGCTTACACAATATGCATCCTGAATTAATTAAACATATCGGTAGAATGAAATACCGTTCCAGTTATGGACAAAATCTTTTAGGTCATAGCATCGAAGTAGCTTATTTAACAGGGATTATGGCTGCTGAACTTGAGCTTGATATATCTCTTGCAAAAAGAGCAGGTCTACTTCATGATGTTGGTAAGACTGTAGATAAAAATGTTGAGGGACCTCATGCTCTTATTGGTTATGAATTAACCAAAAAGTATAAAGAACATCCTATCGTTGTAAATGCTGTTGGTTCACATCATGAAGACATTGAGATGGAACATCCAATAGCTCCTCTCGTTCAGGCGGCAGACGCAATAAGCTGAGCAATACCCGGAGCCAGAAGGGAGCCGCTTGAAGGTTACGTGAAAAGACTTGAAACCCTTGAAGCTTTAGCTAAATCTTTTGAAGGTGTTGCAAAGACATATGCAATCCAGGCCGGCAGAGAAGTTAGGGTTGTTGTTGAGCATGATAAGATTGATGATATTATTGCAGATAAACTTTCACATGATATTGCAACAAAGATTGAACAGGAAATGGAGTATCCCGGACAAATAAAAGTTACAGTTATAAGAGAAGTTAGAAAGATTAGTTACGCTAAATAAAATTTAGATATTTTAATTTAAAGCCTGGAACTTACCAGGCTTTTATTTTCTTAATTCAATGGGCAGCATTTTCTGAATATCAAATTCTGGCTGGAGTTCTTCGCACAAATCACACAGCATCCTTTTAGTGCACTTATTTTTCCAGCATTTAATCTCACCAAACTGAGCAAAAAAGATTCTGGAAAGGTGATCACTTGAACGGCCTTTTAATAATATTAAATCCCCTTCACGAAATTCTGATTTTAGATAGAGGGTTGCTGTTTTTAAATCTATAAAACTTTTAACACATTCAGGGGACATTCCTGCTGCAATTGCTGTTTTTACTGCATAATGTCCATATTCACTGATGAATATTGCTAAGTCTGAAATTTGTGGAGCTGTTCTTCCAAGTTTCTTAAATCGGACACGGGAATTCTCACGAGAATCAGAAACATTACTCATAACTAATACCCGCCGCTTCGCATTAGATTCTTTTAAGACTCGAAAAGCTGCCTGTAAAGTATCTGAAGCACCATTAAATTCATCCCGTATAATGGTAGCTCCACTTGGTAATACAACTGGCTGCATCCTGGCTATAAATGGCTCAACGTGTTCAATTTGTGAAGCAGCTTTACTTAAATCAATTCCACATGAGATTGCTGTTAAAAGGGCTGCAAGAATCGAATTAACCCAATGTTCACCAACTAAATTTGTTTTAACCAATTGAGATTCGGAATTTGTATTTACTTGTAGTGTTAACCGGTCAGGCCATTTTGATGATACCTTATTAGTCCATAAATCAAGTTCACTGGAAGAGCCAAACATTTTAACACGACATTTGCAATTTAAAGCCATCTGTTTTACCCTTTGATCTTCAGCATTAAGTATTGCTAGACCTTTTAGTGAAACTGATTTGAGTATTTGTGCTTTTTCAGTTGCTATATCATCAAGACCGTTGAAATTCCTGGTATGAGTTCCCGCTACTGTAAGAATGATTGCAATATCGGGTTGTACCAATCTTGACAATCTCCTGATTAATCCATGCTTTTCTGTTCCTATTTCAATTATTGCAAACCTGTGCCTTGGTCTTACTCTTAAAATAGTTATAGGAACTCCCGTCGATTGATTCCGGCTGTCAATTGTTTTTATAGTTGGAAAATAGGCTGAAAATATTTTAGCAGTACAATCTTTAGCAGTAGTCTTTCCTACACTCCCGGTTATTGCAATGAATGTTGTTTTAAATAATAAGCGTCTCCATACGTATGCTGTAAAATATAATAATGGGATATAAATTCTTTCCAGAATTCTTTTATAGATCCTTCTCAATTTTTTCATTTAATTACTAACATATATTATTTAGAAAGTTCAGCACCTAAGTTTTAATTCCAAGCACAATTTTGAATGCCAAGAAATTTTTAAATATCTGTAATTTTTTGAATTGAAAGATTTCTTCCATTATTCTTTACTTATGCTAAAGCTAATTAAAAAAAGTAATAAATTATATACAATGAAAAAATTTTATAAATGAGTTTGAAATCTAACAAACTTAAAATTGCAATAACAGGGAATATCGGTTCCGGTAAATCAGCTTTCTGTAATTTTATTTCAGAAAAAGGTTATCCTGTTATTAAAGCAGATGATTTATCTAAAGATATTTTAAAAAATGATAAAGAAGTAAAAGAAAAAGTTATAAAAGAATTTGGTAAAGAATCATTCATCATTGATGAGATTAATAAAAAATTTCTAGCTGAAAAAGTATTCTCAATCCCTGTAAATGTTATTAAAATAAATTCCATCCTCCATCCAAAAGTAAAAAAGAAAATCGGAACTTTAACTAAAGAATATTTTAAAGAGCACAATATTGTATTTACTGAAGCAGCTTTGATTTACGAAGCAGAAATGGAATCTATGTTTGACTATGTTGTTCTTATTTCAGCTGATTACGAAGTTCGTAAAATGAGATCAACCGAGAAAGGAAAACTAAGCCAAGAAGATTTCAGGAAAAGAAATAAAAACCAGATTAAAGATGAAGAAAAGAAAAAACAAGCAGACTTTGTTTTTGAAAATAATGGTTCAATAAAAGAACTAAAAGAAAAGGTTAACCTGCTCATTACTATACTTATAGGATTGGATTCAAGTGCAAGAGCAAGTTCAAGCAGAGAATAAAAATCCATTTACTAATATCAACCAATTGACTAGTTACCAAACTGCAGCCTTCCAGGGCGAACGCGGAGCTTTCAGTGAGATTGCTGCTGAAAGTTATTTTGGCAAATCTATAAACAATCTTCCATCTTATTCTTTTGAAGAGGTTTTTAAAAAAGTTAGAAGTGGAATTGCAGATTATGGTATCATTCCTATAGAAAATACTTTATATGGGAGTGTATTTGAGAATTATGATCTTTTGTTGAGGTATAAAGTATCTGTTGTTGGTGAATTAAATCTGCAAATAAATCATTGTCTTATCTCTTCAAAAAAATATCATCTTAATGAAATAAAGAAAATTTATTCTCATCCACAGGCATTAGGGCAATGTTCCGAATTTCTTAAAACTCTAAAGAGTGTTGAAATTATTCCTTCTTATGATACAGCAGGTTCTGCGCTACTTGCTTTGAAGAATAATGAGGAAACTTCAGCAGCTATTACAAGCAGTCGTGCAGCTAAAATTTATAAAATGAAAATCCTTGAAAAAAATATTCAGAACAATAAAATTAATTATACACGATTTTTTGTAATCAGTAAAAAGAAACCTACAGAAGAACCTAAAAATCCAAAATCAACTTTATCTTTCGATCTGAAGAGTATTCCCGGTGCTTTATACAAAGCCTTAGGAGTTTTTGCAAATGCAGAAATTAATCTTTCGATGATTGAATCAAGACCGATTCCTCATAAACCTTTCCGGTACACTTTTTATATTGATATTGCAGGGAGCTTGAACGACAAAAGAATACAAGCTGCTCTTAAAAAACTTTCAGAAATAACTATTACTATTAAAAAAATCGGTACTTACGAAAAAGGAAAAACATATCAGAGTTGAATTCCGTTTTATTAATTAAATCCAGTAAATTTGAATATTGATTTAAACGGAGTTTTATCTTGCATTTCTTAAATAAACTTATCGTCTCACTTGTAAGATTAATGCCTCACTCAATTGTTTGGATTTTCTCCAAAAGATATATAAGTGGGGAAAATCTTGAGGATGCTGTTAATCTTGTAAAATCTCTGAATGAAAAAGGAATTTATGCAACCATAGATGTTCTTGGCGAAGCTATCAAAAACAAAAAAGAAGCACTTGAAGATAAAAGTAAATGTCTTGAAGTTCTTGAAGCAATAAAAAATAATAACCTTAAGGCAAATCTTTCAATTAAACCTACACAGATGGGATTAGGTCTGGATGAAGAATTCGCTTATCAACAAGTCTCAGAACTTGTTGAGAAAGCCAAAAGAATAAATAACTTTGTGAGAATTGATATGGAAGATTCTCCTCACACTGATTCAACTTTTAGATTGTACAGAAGACTTAGAGAAAAGTATAATAATGTTGGAGTTGTTATTCAATCATATCTTAAAAGAAGCTATAATGATGTTGTTGAACTTAACAAGCTGAATACAAATTACAGACTATGCAAAGGAATCTATATTGAACCTGCGGAGATTGCTTATAAGGAGAGACAAAAAGTAAGAGATAACTTTGTAAATATTCTCAAAGAGATATTAAAGGCAGGTAATTATGTTGGCATTGCAACTCACGATGAATATTTAATTAATGAATCGTACAGGTTGATAAAAGAATTAAATGTTCCCAAAGATAAGTTTGAATTCCAGATGCTTCTTGGAGTAAAGGAAGATTTAAGAGATAAGATAAATGCGGATGGTTATAAGATAAGGATTTATGTGCCGTTTGGAAAACAATGGTATAAATATTCAATAAGACGGCTTCAGGAGAACCCGCAAATTGCAGGGCATATAGTTAAGAATTTATTTAGGATAAAATAGTTTTACAAATTCAAGTGCAAGATTAATACATTCAACCATTCATTTTTACAAAAGTATATTGAATGAATGATTGAATGGAAATGAACAAATAATAATGAATATTCTAGGTATAGAAACTTCCTGCGATGAAACTTCCATTGCAGTAATTTCAAATGATAAGTTAACTGCAAACCTAATTTCCTCTCAGGATTTTCATGCAAAATACGGTGGTGTTGTTCCGGAGCTTTCAAGCAGGGCACACCTTCAAATAATTATTCCTTTAATTAAAGATGCACTTAAGAAATCCAATCTTGAGTTGAAAGATTTTGATCTTATCTGTTCAACTGCTGGTCCCGGTTTAATTGGTGCTTTACTTGTCGGATTAACTTTTGCAAAAGGATTATCATTTTCTCTAAATAAACCTTTTATTCCTGTTGATCATATAGAAGGACATTTATATTCAGGATTTTTAATGGAAGATAAACCTGAGTTTCCATATTTAGCACTTGTTGTTTCAGGCGGGCATACACTTTTAGTTCTTGTAAAAAGTTTTATTGAAATGAAGATACTGGGAACAACTGTAGATGATGCCGCCGGAGAAGCTTTTGATAAAGTCTCGAAGATGCTTGGTTTTCCTTATCCGGGAGGACCTCAGATACAAAAAAACGCAGAATCAGGAGATGAAAATAAAATAGATTTTCCCGTTGCAGAAACCAAAGGTTACGACTTTTCTTTTAGTGGATTGAAGACGGCAGTATTAAGATATATTCAAAAAAAATATCCTGATAAATCGAAAATGACTCAACAGGATTTGTACGATATATCAGCATCATTTCAACAAGCAGTTGTTAAAGCTCTGGTTCAAAAAACCAAGCAAGCAATCGAGAATAATAATATAAAATCTTTGTCTCTTGTTGGCGGCGTTGCCGCAAATAAAAAAATTCGTGAAGCCTTTAACGAACTTTCGCATAAATATCAAAAGAAACTTGTTATCCCTGAACTTCAATACTGCGGGGATAATGCTGCAATGATTGCTTTCAGAGGAAAGACACTTTATGATTCGGGGAAAAGATTTGGATTAGATTACCCGCCATACCCAGGCTTCAAGTTTGAGGATTATAATAAATCAAAATCGTCACTCTGAACTTGTTCCAGGGTCTTTATAAAAGATTCTGAAATAAATTCAGAATGACAGAAGAGGATTTTCTATGATATACCACTCTATCCAAAATTTATTTATTTTTGATTCATGGATAACCTTGATAAAATTCTTGAAGATAGATTGAGTTCACTTACTCATCAGGAGGCTGAAAAACTACTTGATGATCTGAGAGACGAGATTGATAAGCTGGACAAGGCGATTGTTCAGCTTATTAATAGAAGAACCCTTTATGCTGTTTATATTGGAAGAGTAAAAGGTGAACTTGGACTCCCATCTTATTCTCCGGAGAGAGAAAAGGAGATTTCTGAAAAAATAAATTCCTACCTTGAAGAACCATTAACCAAGTCAGCATTGCAAAGGATTTATGAGAGAATAATTGATGAATCAAGAGCTATTCAGAAAGAAGAAGGAACGAGAGAAAACATGCATAAGAATAGAATGAAATGAAGATCAGGTTTAAGGAATTATTATCCCGTAAAGAATTTATTTTCGTTTCAATTTTCTTCTTAGGTATCGTTGTATTCTTTTATTTCACTTTCTTTACATCAAATTATTATGAAGGTAAATCGCCAAAACAATTTGAAATTTCAAAAGGTGAAACTTTTAATGAGGTTGTTGAGAGACTTTATATTCAAGGAATAATACCTTCCAAAATGAATATGAAAATTGCAGGTTTTATTTATGGTGCAGGAAAAAAAATTAGAGCTGCCAGATACAAGATTCCTA
>MHAF01000002.1:4255-10575 GCA_001802865.1 Ignavibacteria bacterium RBG_16_34_14 | reverse complement strand
ATGACAAGCTACACACTCGGATGAAGTGGTTGTATAATTTCCTGAATGACAGCTATAACAATCATTTGAAATCTGAGTATGAGCTCCCGTAAATTCAAAATACTGGTTATGTTGCGGAAAAGATGCAGGTTCCCAGCCTACTTCAGTTGAATGACAATCGCTGCAGTTTGTAGATAATGATAAGGCCTGATGATTTGGATTTGATGCTGAATTATAATTCGACTGATGACAATCATGACATTCTGTTGAAGTTCCTGCATAACCCTGCTGATGACATTGCTGGCAATCCAATGTTATATGAGCACCAGTCAAAGGGAAATTTGAAAATAAATGATTAAATGCCCCTTCTTTTTCTCCCCTCGGATGGCAGGCAAAACATGCTTCACTATTATATGAATAACCACTTACCTGGCTGTGCTTATCATCCATATCAGTTTGATTATGTTCATGACAATCTATACAGGAGAATAAAGCAAAGTTTGAAGAATTTGTATGGCAATCAGAACAGGAATTCCATTCCCCATTATGCTTTCCAGAATAAATCGGGAAGAACTGATTATCATGGTCAAATGTTGATGGAGTCCAGGCGTTCTGATTATGACAAGTTACACAATCAGTAGAAAAGCCGGCAGAAGCATGAGGAGGATCAATAGTACTATTATAATCTGATTGATGACAACCATAACAAGTATTTGGAGTAGTATTGTAATTACCATTATGACATGTAATGCAGTCATTGGCAATTGTTGCATGAGCTCCGATCAATTCATAATAATTATTATGAATAGGGAAAGAAGCCGGCTCCCAGTTTACTGTTGGTGTGTGGCACGTCTGGCAATCAGTTGGAATAGAAAGAGCAGAATGATTAGGATTGGTGCTCAGATTATAGTCTTCCTGATGGCATGAAACACATTCCTGGCTTATCGTAGTTCCACTATGACAAGATGAACATTCAACTGTAGAATGCTGACCAATTAATTCAAAACCTGTTGATGAATGTGTAAATGAAGATGGAATCCAGGCAGTTGTATTATGACAAGTCTGACATTCTGTTGATATTCCGATTGCAATATGATTTGGATTTTGCGTTGCATTAAAATTATCCTGATGACATTCTACACAAGCAGTTGGAGTTCCTGTAAATGATTGAGCATGGCAATTCCTGCAGTCAACACTTGTATGAGCTCCGGTTAACGGGAATTGAGTATTATTATGATCAAAATCAGCAGGTTCCCATCCATTGATAGTATGACAGAGAGAGCAATCTGTGGGAAAATTTCCTGTTACGTGGTTAGGATCCTGAACCTGTTCATAATCACTTCTATGGCATGAATAACATTCGGTTGAGAGTCCTGAATAACTTCCTTGCTGATGACACGAAAAGCAATTAGAAATATTATGACCACCTAATAAGGGGAAGAAATCATGTATAAAGTTTTCTGCAGCCCAATTATCTGAAGTGATACTATGACAATCCTGGCAGTCTTTTGAGAAAACAGCAGCAGTATGATTTGGCGAAGTAGTTGAATTATAATCATTCTGATGACAACTGAAACAATCAACTGATACTTGATCAAAATTAAGATTTTGATAGCCGCTATGGCATTGAATACAATCAGCAGTTAAATGAGCACCAATTAATGGAAACCTGCTCTCTTCATGGATTTGTCGTATATCTTTAACCATCCATGAATTTGGTGTATGGCATTTCTGGCAATCCAGCCCAACACTGTTCTGATGAATATCCTGATGACATGACAAACATTGAGACGAAGCCTGATTAAAAACAAGAGATGAATGACAAGATTTACAATCTGCTGTTATATGCTGCCCCACCAGACTAAACCCTGTTGAGGAATGAACAAATTTTAATTGTTTCAGATCTATTTTCCAATCTACAGGACTATGGCATTCAACGCAGTCTATTTTTAATGCATCAGTGTGAGGTGATTGCCCAAAAATAAATTTGCCGAATGAAAGCAGCAATATCAGGAATGACAATCTGCGCATTTAAAATTTTCTAATTTATATCTTGAAAAAGAAACATTATTCTGCTTGATTACTTTATGACAGCGAATGCACTCAACTTTTGAGTGTGCACCTTCCAGAGAAAATCTTGTATTGTTGTGATTAAATTTTGAAGGCTTCCAGTTATCAAATGTATGACATCTTTCGCATTCTTCATCTCTAAACTGTCCATAATGATAATCCTTATGACATACCAGGCAGCTTTTTCCCAGGCTGGCGAATTTAAATTCTTTTACATCACCATTAATTCCCCTGTTATGACAACTTCCGCAGCTAACCGCAATATGTTTGCCAAGCAGGACGAACCCGGTTTTATCGTGTTCAAAAGAAATAGTAGCCCAACGCTCCGAATTGTGACAGTTTGAGCAGTTATTTTTTCCCATGAACTTTGAAGAAATTTCTTCACCATGTACATTGTTATGGCAATCAATACATTCTATACCAATACTATCAAAATGCCAGATGTTTGTTTTAAAATGACAACTTGCACACGGAACTGCAAGATGACTTCCTGTTAACTGAAATTTTGTTGTGTTGTGTTTTTCAACGGTATAAAGAGAAGGAGAGAAACCAAATTCATTATGGCAGAATTTACAATCTCTTAATAAACCATTCTCAACAAATTCACCTTTGTGATAATCTTGATGGCAGTCTGTACATTTTTCATGTTTTGGTTTGCTGCTCAAATTTTCTTTGTGGCAATCACTGCATTTAACAGAATTATGTTTTCCTACTAAAGAAAAGTTTGTTTTGCTATGATCAAACGCAGATTGATTTATTTGATGGAATGAATTAGTTGAATGACAGTTCTGGCAATCTGGTCCAAACTTTCCCTGGTGAATATCCTTATGGCAGGAAGAACAACTAATAAATACTAATCCTTTAAATTTCTGAAACTTTTCTCCTTTTCTTTCTTCCATAGGATGACACTTAATACATTCGACATTCTTATGCGAACCGGTTAGTTTGAATGCTGTTTTATCATGATTAAAGCCTTCAGCAGGTCTAAATTTTACAGTGTTGTGGCAGTTTGAGCAATTATTTCCTAAAGTCCCCTTGTGAAAATCTTTATGGCAAGAATAACAGTTTTGCTCTAATCCTAAATAAGTACCTGATCTTTTTTTTATTTCACTATTAATGATGAATTTATTTTGATGACAGGACGAGCATTCAAGTTTTTTGTGTGAACCTATCAATTCATATCCTGTTTTGTTATGATTAAAACCATCAGGAGTAAAGTTTACAATCCTGAAGTTTCTTCCATTGTGTTCACTATGACAGGACCAGCAGTTCTTTCCACTTGCTTCACTGCTTGAATGATACCCTTTTCCTGATTTAATAAGATTATGAATCTCCGAGTGACAATCGAGACACTTCGAATTATTAACCTGCTCGCCGAGGATATGACATTTTGTGCAATTACTGATACCTTCAAGATGAGAGTGAGCTTTTGTAAGATCACCGGGAGAAATTTGTGCAAAAAGATTTTCCTGAAGGAGAAAAAATAATATGGGGAGAAATGAGAGTAAATTTTTGTTCATTAAAATACCGAAAACAAAAAAACTAATTATGTTTTAAGATAGCTTCACCAAATTTCTTTGTAATAGTAATACCTATCTTTTCAAGAAATTTGATTGGAAGCTCTCCACCTGCAAAGATGAAAACAAGATCATTCTTAATTTCTTTTTCAAAACCATTTTTATCGAGAATGACTGATTCGTCTTTTATCTCTTTAACATTAGAATTGTAGAATACTCTTATCTTTTTTGATTCAATTGCATTATTGATTCTCTCAAGATTTTTTGGTTTTAATCTTGCAAAAGAATCACTCCTGTAAGAAATAGAGACATTATTATTTTCATCTGCTAATAATAGTGCTGATTCAATTGCAGAATCTCCTCCGCCAACAATAAGTACATTCTGGTTATGAATTAATTCTGGTTCGAGAAGCCTGTATGCAACTTTCTCTTTCTCTTCACCGGGTACACCAAGTTTCCTTGGTGATCCTCTTCTTCCTATGCAAAGGATAACAGCATTGGCAGTATATTTTTCTTTACTAGTTATTACTTCAAAGTAACCTTTTGTTTTATCTATTGATTCTACTTTTTCCTGCTGATTAACACTAATCTGATTTTTAGTTAATACATCAGTCCATAATTCCAGCAATTCTGATTTAGATGTTTCAGAGAGCTTAAGTTTACCATGCAATGGAAGATTCATCGGGGAAGTCATTATTATTTTTGCCCTGGGAAAATTAAAAACTGTACCTCCTAAGCTATCCTGCTCTAAAGTTAAAAAACGTAAATTGTGACTTGCTGCTGTAAGTGTAGCAGAAATTCCCGAAGGTCCGGCGCCAACAATTATTACATCATATTTTGCTTCGGGAGACTTTTTCATTTTCTTAACACAATTTTCCATTGCTTGTCTCCCCTGTTCAACAGCATTTTTTATAAGCCCCATTCCACCCAGCTCACCTGCAATAAATAAACCGGAAATATTTGTTTCAAAATCAGGACTAACATGCGGAAGTTCAACTCCCCTTTTCTCTGTTCCTATACAAAGAGTAATTGCCTCTAAAGGGCATGCATGAAAACAGGCTCCGTGACCCACACATCTTGCAGCATTGATCGTTTCCGCTTTACCATTTACAAGACCTAAAATATCTTTTTCAGGACAAGCTCTTACACAAGCACCGCTTCCCAGACAAATATCAGGATCAACAACGGGATGAAGGGAAACAGGTTCATGAAAACCAAGTTCTTTTGCTCTTTCTATTTTTGCAGTTGTTTTCCTGGACCTTTTATTATGCTTAAGAAGGTAAACAATCAGAATACCTGCTGCCAGAACTAGTACGACACCATATAAAAGTATTTGCTCAATTAAAACTTCCATTTTTATTCATCATTTTTTTTTCAAAAACAATCATAGTTTCTTGAGAGAATTTACTGCAAGCCTGGATTCATTTGAGTTAGGATATTTTTTAACCAATAATTCCCATCTTTTTCTTGCTTCTTCCTTGTTTCCGCTTGCAGCTGCTATTGCTCCAAGGTTATATATTGCCTGTGTATTATCAGGTTCATAGAGAAGAACTTTATTTATTACATCTGCAGCTTTGCTATAATCTTTTTTATTATAATAGAGGAATGCAAGTGAATTGAGTATGTCAGTTCTCCGGGGATTAATATTAAGAATACTATAGTAGTAAATTACCGCTTCTTCAGGATGATGAGCCGCTGCGAGAAGATCGGCATACTCTCTCATTTTCAAAGTATCATTAGGATTTTCTTCAACGGATTTTTTAAGCATTTCAAGCTGATGTTTTACTTCACTTGAAACATTTTCTTTTCCCGGGCTTTGATTTGGATTCTTTAATCCTTTGTGAATATCATCATCAGGTACTTCATTCTTACTTATATTTTCTGAAGAATCTGAATCATTTCGTGATGTAAAGAAAATAAGAAATACAGTTGCCAGAACAAGAATTCCGCCATACAGATAAAGCGGTTTAATTTTCATATCATTCCCCTATAAAATCCATTTATAACCAAAAATAATTGTTACTGCAACATGAATTATCATTATAACAAACATAGTTATTGCAAAAGGTAAATGCACTACGTGCCAGTATTTAAATAACTTCTGCATTGTTCTTAAAAGTGCAATTCTTCTTGTTAGAATAATTTTTAACTTAGTAAGATAGAGTATTTCTTTAATTTTAATTTTCGGGATGTTCAGCTTTTTCATCTCTCTTCTTAATGCTGATAAAGTAAATTTTAAACCAAAAAAATCTTTAACTATAAATACTGCACTATTTCCTAAACTTATATGCTTATAACGGTTCAGATCGAAAACCTTATCAATTTTGGCTGTAATTTTCTCTCCAACTGAAATCTCGTGTGATAACCTGTTTGAAATATCGTAGCTCATTTCATTAAGTTGATTAATGTCAAGATCATTTCCCTGAATAGTTCTTGGAATTTGCAGATAAATAAAACGTCCGATAACTCCACTTAAAACTACTGCAGTCATACTCCAGAAACTTACAGCTACGATTCCACCAAACTTAAATGCAGTATGATAAAGAACCAGCAAAGGTCCTACTGTACAGAGAAAGATGTGGAATTCGAGCCAGTGTTTTAAATATCCTAAATTAAAAAGTCTTCTCGTTCTTTTTCTTATCATATAAACAGCTACACCGACAATCAACATTAATGTACCTAAAATTCCTAAACCATGACCTAATACACCACTTGGTTTTAATACAGAATGATTTGTCTGGAAAAATCGTTTTT
>MHAF01000002.1:0-4223 GCA_001802865.1 Ignavibacteria bacterium RBG_16_34_14 | reverse complement strand
ATTGATAAGAGAACAAAAACTGCTATTCCAATAATAAAGAAGGAGCCAATGTACAAACGATGCAAATTTTTATTCATAATTAACCTGCAAAAGTGTTAAAAGAAACTTTTCTCCTTTATGATGGAAATTAGTAAAGCACCTCCCCTGCATTGGGACACACTTTCAGGTTAGAAAATAAAATTGTTCAATAAATATTTGATGGTGATTATTCTATTCAATTACTTCGTTTAATGTTGTATATTTTGTTGAATTTTCTTTAACAATGTCAGTCAATTTATTAAGCAATATACTAATTCTTTCGTTTTGGTTATCATCAAAATTTTGGTAAGCATCATTAGAACTAAAAGTATATATCTCTTCAAAGTGATTTGATTTACCTTTTACTTCAAACACCCTGTAATCTTCCAGGCCATCAACTTTAAGAAGATTTTTTAATTCTCTTGCAATAGTAAGATATTCTTCTCTTTTATTCTCATCAATTTCATATTGGATAGAAAAAATAACTTTAGGCATTTTGACTCCGATAATTATGAAAAACCGTTTCGGAAATTTCTCCGGTAAACACAATCTTAGCTGAACCTGATAATGACAAATTTTCAATTTTATTTTCTTTTCTCACAAAATCTACTATTAGTTCTTCTCCACCTTTAGTTAACAAAGTTACTGGTGGTTCAATTCCATACGCTAAAGAAGCAATTATTGCTGACGCAGCTGAACCTGTTCCGCAGGAATAGGTTTCATCTTCGACACCCCTTTCATAGGTTCGAATTGCAACTTTATTATTATCAATTTTAATAAAATTAACATTTGTCCCTTCAGGAGCAAATTCTGTCAAGTAACGGATCTCACTTCCAATTTCAGAAACCGGAACTTCATCCAAATCGTTAAAACCAGAACTAAGATCTTCAGGATTTTTCAAAATATTTTTAATATCTATTACAACATGAGGAGATCCTGTATTGATGTAATTTACAGTAATTGACTGCTGAAAAGCATAGATATTAAAATCTAATTCTAAATCTGCAGGTTCATCTAAATAAAATTTTATTTTTTTATCATCAATAATTTTACCACTGTAAACTTTATTATTAGAAACAAAATTTACATTCTTATCTTTTGTCCTTCCGGTTAAATTGGCAAATTTTATAGCACATCGGGAACCATTACCGCATAAAGAACCGGTTGAGCCGTCAGCGTTAAAATATTCCATTATGAAATCATGCTTTCCATTATCTGAAATTGTAATAATCCCATCTGCACCTATTCCATTCCTGCGGTCACATAATTTCTTTATTATAGAAGAATTAAGAGTTAAACCGGGATTATTTTTCCTATCAAATACAATAAAGTCATTTCCGGCACCGCTCATTTTAACGAAAGAAAAATTATTCATAACAGTTGTTAATTTAATTTAATATTGAATGCAGTTCAATATAAAATAGAAGAGTAATTTCTGGGAAGGCTGATTTTAATTAAAAATGAAGTAAAGTCTGATTAAACGACTAATTTATTTTTTGAAACTTTAAAGTACTTACTTAATCCATTTAATTCACTCAACATTGGTTCAGTTAATAAGGAAAGATCCTCCTGAAAATCTTCACACATGAAATTTTTCCTTACATTTCTCATTTCTAGAAGCTTATTCATTATTTGGTTTTGCTTATTACTTATTTCAATTATTTTGGTAAAAGGAATATGACTGAAAGCAACCATAGAATAATCTGGCATCCACTTGTCAGGGAATAATTTCCATATTTTTCTTTCAAGCTTCCATTTAATTTCAAAATCATCATCCATACTATGTTCAAGATACTTAAGATTTTTTAAGGAAAGATCGGCAATGCCATCAACTTCCGGTTTTCTTCTTTTATAAAACTCAGAAAATATTTTTTCCCAATTATAATCTAACTCATCAATTAAAGCATTTAATATTCTGCAGTCTTCAAAAGCTACATTCATTCCCATACCATAGAAAGGAACTATTGCATGAGCAGCATCTCCCATAATCAGAACTTTATCTTTATAGAACCATGTATCTGATTTCACACAGTACATATCAGATACCTTTTTATCCAAGAATTCTTTTGTAATATTTGGAATTAATGGTACAACTTCAGGAAAATTTTTATTCAGAAAATCAAGCAATTCTTCTTCATCATTTTGCATATTTACTTCCGGTAATCCTGTGGCATGATAAAACAGAGTACAAGTAAAAGTTCTGTTAAAGTTTGGCATTGCAACAAAGAAACAATTCTTTCTCGGCCATACGTGAATATAGTTTTGTGGTAAAGCCCAATCATTATTTTGTGAAGGTACTATCATTTCTTTATAAACATAATCATTTTTAGAAAGTCCGGAAAATTGATTTGTTATTTTTGCAATTTCATCCCTGACTTTTGAAAAAATACCATCAGCACTAATTGTATGATTATATTTTTTGATTACTTTTTTCTGATTCAGAATATCTAGAAAAGTAATTTCATTTTTTTCAATGTCCATTTCCTCCAAACGATAGTTGAAATGAATATCTACCAAACCTGTAGATTCGGCTTTATTTAAAAGAACTGAGTTAAGCATCTTCCTGTTTATGGAATATACTGCCTGATCACCACATCCATAATTTTGAATACTACCCGAACCATTGATATGATGAACAAAGCGAGAATATTTAGGAATAGAAAGTTTTTTTACTTCCTCTTCCACACCAACCTCCCTTAATGCAGTCCAGCCTCTTTCCGATAAAGACATAACTATTGAGCGTCCTCCAGCTACTTCGCTTTTTCTCATGTCCAGTCTTTTATCAAAAAGGTTAGATGCTATTCCTCTTTCCGCGAGAAAAATTGAGAAAAGAGTTCCAGCAAGTCCGGCTCCAATTATGCAAAAAGGTCTATCTTCATTTTTTCTCATTCTTTAAAGTTCCCTCTTTAACTTTAAAGAAAAAATAACCTTCGCCCGTTTAGGGCAAAACTTATTTTAATCTTTAGGTGAACAAATCGAAAAGATTTTTTAAACAATTATAACTCATTGAAAATATTAAATATATTTTTATTAAAGTACAACACGTTTTAACTTTATATCAAACAATTTTAGTACCGTAACTAAAGAGGCTTTTTAGTTAATATTAAAGGGAATTTATCGTCTCATTATAGTACATTTTAAATTAACATAATCTCCCCATGAAATTAGATCGAAATAGGTTTAGTTTCAGATTAAAGTATTTTAAATGATATAAGGTTGGATATTATTTTTATTTCTCATTAAATCGTACCTCCTTCTTCTATTTCCTCTAATTCGGTTGTAATTAAACTTTTTAATGAAGGAAAAAAGTATTAGACATCCATCATTGATAATAAAGTAAAAGCTGCTGTTTATTTTCCGGAATTAATCTTCTGTAAGACTGCCTTTATAAACTGTGGGTTTGTTCCACAAAAGCCTCCAACAAAGTTAGCGCCTGAATCAAGAATTATCGGTACATAATTGCTAAACTCCTGAGGGGTGGTTTTATATATGGCCTTACTTCCATCAAACTCTGGAATACCGGCATTTGGTTTTATCCAGATAGGAAGATTGGTTGAAGCTTTCAGTCTCTTGCAAATATTTGGAAAACCTTCAATTCCTTGGCCGCAATTTGTTCCAATAACATCAGCCCCTGCTTCAGTAAGTTCATTTGCAATTTCTTCAGGAGTGTTTCCCATAAAAGTAAACTCTTTATTTTTCCCTGAATCAAATACCATTGAAACCACAACAGGTAAACCTGTTTCTTTAGCTGCTCTCAAAGCTATTTTTGCTTCAATAAGATTAGACATTGTTTCTATTACTACTCCATCAGCTCCAGCTTTTTCAATCGCATTCACCTGCTCTCTGAATGCTTCATACATTTCGTCCTCAGTTATCTCACCCATCATAATCATTTTCCCTGTTGGCCCAACCGAAGCAAAAATATAAGCTTTGCCATTAGATGCTTTCTTTGAAATTTCTACACCTGCTTTATTAATCTCTTTAACTTTATCTCCAAAACCAAAATCATTAAGTGCAATTTTGTTGCTTCTAAAAGTATTAGTTAGAATAATTTTACTCCAGGCTTCTATATAAGATTGAGCAATTTTTTCAACTAAACCAGGATTGGTAAGATTCCAAATATCCGGGCATTCATCAACCGGAAGCCCTAGTTCCTGCAATTGAGTTTCCCAGGAACCATCAGTAATTACAGGTCTGGTTTTCAA
>MHAF01000001.1 GCA_001802865.1 Ignavibacteria bacterium RBG_16_34_14 | reverse complement strand
GCGAGCCCAAAAAGTAATAAAATTCCCTTTGCGGGATCATCGGTGAACTGTTTTTACTTGACTTTTTTATTAATAGATAATGGAGTATTGGAATAGTGGAAAATCACTATTCCACTATTCTAATATTCTTACCTTTCGTAAATCCATCTGCAGAAAGAATTATAAAACCATGCTAATAAAAATCCTATGCCAAATCCATAAACAAATCCCCAGATAAATCCGATGAACGAGCCGAGTACTGTAACTGAATATCCGATAAAAAATGTACCTAACCTGGAAAAAATGTATGCATCTGAACGAGCCAGTAATAACCACCATGTACCTAATAAAACGGTTAGTCCAAACATCAGACCCATTGACAGACCAAATGCTCTTCTGCGTAATTCCATATTCTTTTCCTCAATTTCGATTTAATATTGATTAAACAAAAATTTCCAAATTTTTCAATTCTAATTTTATAAAAATATTGAAACAAAAAAAATCAAATATAAGTTAATGTTGAAAACTTTAACATTAAAATTTGGCATTTCGGTTCGCTTAATAACCATATGAAACTGGAAACGTCATATCCCTATTTTCTTTATCGTAGTTTCTGATTCTTTTTTTAAATTTGCAGTAATTTAATTAAAACTAATAGCTATGAAAAAAGTTGCATTTCTATCAATGGACAACCTCGATGGTTTTGTTTGTTATGACCACCTCACATTTGAACCTTTGAGAAATCTCGGCTGGCAGGCTGAAGAAATTTCCTGGAGGAATCCCCATATTGAATGGGACAGATATGATGCTGTAATAGTCCGTTCAACGTGGGATTACCAATCCAAACCGGGGAAGTTTTCAGCAGTGCTTGAAAAAATAAATTCGGTAACTCATTTGGAGAATAAACTGTCAATCATAAAATGGAATATGAATAAGAATTATCTGAAGGATCTTCAGGATAAAGGAATCAAAATTGTTAACACGGTTTGGGAGAAAGCTTTCATACCTCAAAAATTTGAATACTATTTTGATTTTCTGGATTCGGATGAAATAATAATTAAACCAAATATCAGTGCAAATGCAGAGAATACATTCAGAATAAAAAAGGATGATAGTAAAAACCAATTGCATATCATGGAACCTGTTTTCAGCAAAAGAGAATTTATGGTTCAGAAATTCATGAAAAATATAATTGATGAAGGAGAATATTCTCTCTTTTATTTTGGCGAAGAGTACAGCCATTCTATACTTAAAGTGCCAAAGGAAAAAGATTTCCGTGTACAGGAAGAACATGGTGGAAAAATATTCTCAATAAATCCTGATAGAGAGATGAAAAGGACAGCCGAGGAAATTTTAAATAAAGTGAAGCCTGCCCCTCTTTATGCAAGGATTGATCTTGTAAAAACTCAGGATAATGAGTTTGTGCTAATTGAACTTGAGCTTATCGAACCTTCACTATATTTTAATCTGGATGATAAATCACCCCATAGATTTGCCGGGATTTTTAATGAGTGGATGACACTTCGACTCCGTTAGTGTGACAGTAAATTCATATTTATAAGGATAATCATGTCTTTAAACCTCATTTGTTACCTTTCCAGCCTGATCCTCTTAAAACACTTCCAGGCATCTTCCCTGTATGTTCTCCATTCCTTAAAACCTGGATTCCATTTACAAAAACATGTTCAACACCTTCTGAATATTGATGGGGCTTTTCATAAGTGGCGTTATCTTTTATTATTTCAGGATTAAAAATAACGATATCTGCATAATATCCTGTTTGTAATTTTCCTCTCTTCTTCAGCTTTAAATTTTCAGCAGGAAAAGAAGTAAGCTTTCTGATCGCCTCTTCAAGAGGTATTATTTTCTCATCTCTTACATATTTACCAAGAAGTCTTGCAAAATTTCCATACGCGCGGGGATGAGGATTTGATTTAAGAAATACTCCTTCAGGTGCTAATGATCCTTCATCCGAACCAAAGCTTACCCATGGAAGAGAAATATTCTTCTTAACATTTTCTTCCGACATAAGAAAATAAACCGTTTCAACTCTGCTGTCATCATCAATTACCAAATCAATAGCTGTTTCCTCAGGAGATTTTTCCCGAAGCTTTGAAACTTCCAACAAAGTTTTACCGGTTAAATATTTTAGACTGTCTGCTTTAAATCCAACAAGTATAATATTCTCAGGAGAGCCAGCAGCAATAAAAAAATTCTCCCATTTATCTGTTGGGGTTCTCATTTCTTTCATTACCAGTTTTCGTATTTGAGGATCTTGTAACTTCTTCTTCCATTCTTTAAATCCACCTTCCTGAACCCATGGAGGCATTGTAGCATCAAGTCCTGTTTCACCTGCAGTATATGTATACATATCTGCTGTTATCTTTAATCCTTCATTTCTTGCTCTGGTAATTTTTTTTATCAGGGAATCAAGCTTATTCCAGTTAGATTCCCCAGCAGCTTTAAGATGATAAATCTCAGAAGGTATATCAGCTTCTCTTGAGATCAGGATCAGTTCATCAGCAGCTTCAAGAAGTTTGTTCCCTTCACTCCTGATATGAGAAATATATATTCCATCATACTCCGATGCGGCTTTGCACAGTTCAATAAGTTCTTCAGTATCAGCATAAAAATTAGGTGCATAAATTAATGATGAACCAACACCCAATGCACCTTCCTTCATTGCATCTCTCACTAACTGTTTCATACTTTCAAGCTCTTCTTTATTTGGTGCCCTGTCCTCATATCCGAGTACATTTATTCTTACTGTACCGGCACCCACAAAAGAGCCAACATTGCATGACACCCCTTTCTTTTCTAAGTATTCAAGATATTCTCCAAGAGTTGTCCATTCGATATCATATTTAATATCTCCCTGAAGCTCAATCTCTTCCTGTTTCATTTTTTCATTAAGCGGACCCATTGACCAGCCTTCACCCATAATTTCTGATGTTACTCCCTGCCTGATATCACTTTGGGATTTTCCATCCTGTATAAGAGAAACATTTGCCCAGCTAAGCATATTAATAAAGCCAGGTGAAACTGCCATTCCGATTACATCAATTTCAGTTTTACCTTTTGAACTGCTTAAATTACCAATAGCTGCAATGGTGTCTCCCTTTATACCAATATCTGATTTATAAGGTTTATTACCGCTTCCATCATAAATATTTCCATTTCGGATTATTACATCATAATCAGGTTGTTGTGTGCATCCTGCAATAACAATAGCAGCTAAAAGAATAGGAAAGATTTTCATCTGACATTCCTTATTTATGGAGTTAATATGGGAAACTGTTTAAATGTTTATTCGGATAAAAATAAGATTTTTTCTGACAATTATTTTGTTTTGAAATATCTCAAGAGTATCTCTACATTAAAAAATTATTTTAAAATCATCATCTTCTTTGTTTCAGAAAATTTACCGGATTTTAATTGATAAAAATATATTCCGCTTGCAAATTGCCGGCTGCCAACTGAAGACTGAAACTCAACTTCATATTCACCCGCGGGTTTTTCTTCATTAACAAGTACAACAACCTCATTTCCTAAAACATCAAAAACCTTCAAAGTAACTAATCTCCCTGCTTCGCTTTCCCCCTTTAATAAAGGGGGATTAAGGGGGATTTTATATCTGATGATTGTATTTGGGTTAAACGGATTCGGATAATTCTGATAAAGTTCAAACTCAGTTGGTAAATTTTCAGTTTTCTCAACATCTAGTATAATGAGATCAATCGGTACCGTCCATATCTGGTAAATTCCGCTTGAGTTATCCATCCACACTGGCCATAAAGTATTATTTGAAGAAGTAAGCCCTATATTATCGCCCTGATATCCTTGTGGCAACCCACTTATAGCAGCAGGTTTAAAGTTGTGATCGCTGATCTCATACTCAATCCATGTATCTCCACCGTCAACTGATCGTGCGAGAAAAACTCCGCTTGAATCTGATGTTGTATTTCTGTCATCATAAAAAATAATATTTATTCCTCCAAACTTATCCACATGAATAGCAGGGAAGTATTGTATCTTGCCATTATTCAAAGCATCTTGGTTTACTCTAGTAGATTGAGACCATGTAAGTCCGCTATCGGTTGATTTGTTAAAAATTATATCAGGATCACTTCCCGCAGGTGATAAATTCTTTTGAGTTGTGACAATATAAATCCATCCATCTCTTGAACCACCGGATTTATCAACATCCATTCTTGGTAAGCCATCCACACGTATATTTTGCTTTTGAGGTAATGTTCCGCGAATCCCCTGAGTGGCAAAAATATTTTCATTCACGGTCCAGTTATTTCCTCCGTTAATTGATGAAGCAAAACCGACATATTTTTCTGCAAAAGGAGATGATGTTTCAACCCCTGCCCAGCACGCATACAACTTCCCGCCATTTGCAATAGCAAGTTCGCCACCTGCACAACGCTGTGATGGATTGTTTACCTGGAATGATGTTAGCCAGCTTTCTCCTCCATTTGTTGTATAAGATGTAAATAGTGGGAAAGGTGGAGTGAAACGCACCCATGCTGCATAAGTTCTTCCAAAAAACAAACTCGTAGGATCACCATCTGTTATAACAGAAGCCCTTTCCAAAAAATCCGTAGCTATTGGGAATTGAGAAGACCAGGTATTTCCAAAGTCTGTTGAGTAGTGAGAATACAGACCCTGCAACGGGCTTCGTGCCAATCTTGTTAAGATAAAACGACCATCTTTATCAATTGCTATTCCTGGATCACCGCCATGAAATTGAACGTTAGCACCTTTGCAGGTATCGCTGCCGAACCAGCTATTACCTGCATTGGTGGTTACATAAACTCCTTCGCTTACAAAATAAGTTGGTTGAAATACAACCGTATTTGCTGAAGAAAACATGATAGAAGAATTTAGAGGATGAGTTGTTATAAAAACTTCCGTTTGATTAGAACTGCTCGGATGTATTCTATAATTAGTGCCGATACCTTTTTCTTTAGCAAAAATATTATGATTATCCTGTGAATATAAATCTGCTTCAAAAAAAATGATTAGCATAATTAACGAGAAAATATTTTTCAAAGCGAAGGAGTTTATTCTGTTCATTACTTGTTGTCCTATTTTAATCAAAAGTTATATCCAAGATTCAAAGAAGCAAAGTAGTTTCTTGGTTCACCGGTTTCATAAAACCTGCCGCTGGTGGAATTAATATTAATGAATGAAACATATTTTTCATCAGTAATATTATTCATACCTCCAGAAATGATTAGATTGAATTGGTTGAAAATCATATCAAAACCTAAGTTAAAATTCAACAGGCTGTAGGCGGGAGTCTTATCCGAGTTTGCATCATCCACATACATTTCACTTATACTGATTCCTGTTACTTTAATAAAACCCGTAATGTAATCAGATATCCTTTGAGTATATGAAAGTGATGCTGTGAGATTATGCTCCGGAACTGAAGGGACTTTATTGCCTGAAAAATCCGTTAATGGGAAATAGATATTTCCTAATGAATCCTGCTTAATTGATTCAAGCAAATATTTATCATACTCAAAGCCTGAATAAGTGTATGCTGTTTTTAAATTTAATCCTGGAATAATTTCTGCATCAAATCCAGCTTCCAGTCCTCTACGTTTTGTTTTTGCTGAATTTCTATAAAATACAGATGTATAAACTTCAAACGGAACTATTTCATTCTCTATAATGCTGTTGAAAAATGTCAACTCGAAAACAATATTTCTGAAGAAATATGATTCGGAAATAAGATTTCCTTTAATCCCGATTTCGAAGTTTTTTGATTTCTGTGCTTTAAGATCAGGGTTCAATAATTTATTTGGATCTCCCGGTCTTAATAGAAATAGATAATTATCTAACTCATTACCTGCCGGACTATCAAAGCTTAATCCGTAAGAAGTATAAATTGCAATGTAAGGAGTAAGCTTAAAATTAAGTGCAGCCTTTGGTGTAAAATCTACAAACCTTCTTACATCATTTTGATACTGATTTATCTGGTTTTTTTGATCGAATACAACTTTATCATATCTTCCTGTTATCAGCAAAGACAATATATTCTTTATTAAACCTGTTGAATTCTGGAAGAATATACCAACGTTCCCAATTGTTTCATCTGTTAGAGCATCCAGATTATCACTCCTTTGTCCTCCTATATTCTTATATGTTTCAATTGGTCCCGTTTGATAAAAAAGATCTCCACCAAATGAGAACTCATTATCAAGACCAAAGAAGATACTTTTATTAACCCATCGGGCACTTCCACCGAGTCCATAGCGATTAAATATTCGGTAATCTCTCTGTGCACGCTCAAAATATTTTATCGTACCATAGGATGTTACTTCAAGCTCATTATTAAAAGTTTCTCCAAATGCCGTTGTGTATCGTAAACCTAATCTTCCTTTTTTAGAAATTCTTCTATAATCAAAGTCAGTTTCGTTCTTTGCAGCTGCCCGTGGATTCATTTCATATTCTTCTTTTTTTAATGAACCGGGGAGCCGGATTAATCCATCTGCAAAATAAAACATTGTCTGTAGATTAGAATACTCACCAGGCTTTGTCTCAAGAAAGCTATTGAAAATATGCCAATAATCTTCACTATGATCACGATAACCCTGGTAATTATGGTAAGTGTATGATGCAACAAAGCCAAGATTATCAGTTCTTATTCCAACCTTAACTCCATTTCTTCTCAAACCGAAATCACCAATCTCATTATAGTTTACCAGGAATGTTGAAGGGAAATTAATATCACTGATAAAATTAACTACTCCACCAGGCGCATTTGTATAAAGCGATGAAGAATTTCCTTTCACAACTTCAATGCTTCCCAGTGAATTGAAGTCAATTGCTTCTATACGTGTTTGTCCATCAGGTTCAGATTCAGGTATACCATCCAGAAGAATACGCACACCACGAATTCCGCTGTTAGATCTGCTTCCAAAACCACGGATAGAAATACGCACATCATGATTGCCATAACGTGACTGCATTAATAAGCCGGGTACGGTTCCCATAACATCACTTATGGAAACTTTGCGGTCATATTTATATTGTGTGTTTTTCAAGCGAACTACGGGATATGGTATATCAATAATTTTTTTCTGAACACGGGTTGCAGTAACAACCACTTCATCAGTCTCATATTTTAAGGTATCAGGTTTAATATCCGGATTTTCATTTTTCAGAGAATCTTTTGTCTGGGAAAGAGTTTGTGAAAATGAAATTAGAATCAAAATCACTAATGGATAAATAATAAAGTTTAAAATTCTCATTTCCATCTCTTAAACAATAATGAATGTATAGAATCCCCTCTTCGGGTATATTTATTTCAATACCATTGAGGAGAAATTATCAATTATTTTTAGATGAAATAAAAGATTTTTGGCGGAGGTGAAGGGATTTCTGGTTCGTTTATTTTGTATCCCTTAACTAAATATGGAAAGAGATTGCCGTCAGCTTTTACTAGTGGTTTAATATCCCGATAAATCGGGAATAAATAGGTTAATTGCAGTTCAATCAGAGTTCGGGAAGAGTTTTTATCTTTCTTTTCTCTTTCAAAATGTTTGTTGAAATTTGCTTCAAGTAGATTTTCTTTGTGATCATAAAAGCAATAGAGGTGAATACTGTCCTCAGTCTCAGTCTTTTCTACAATATCATACATCCCGCCGTTATATCTGAATTCTTTCTTGTCTTTCCATTTAAAATCAACTTTACCTTTTTCAATATCTGATTTTTTAAAAGATAATAAAATTATTTCTGCGTCAATTTCTTTTTTTTGAATTGAGGAATGAATATCAACTTTTGTGAAATGAATTAACTGCTGGTAAACAAGAACATACCCGCTTGAATTATATATCAGAGTTAAAGCTGCAATTAAAGCGATAATTTTTTTTGAGGCATTTATTCTTAACATTCCTGCATAAACCTGAGCTGAAAAATTATTTGTTACCTAACCTCACTTGTCAAAAATACATAACTAATTTATAATATTCATTTAAAAAAGTTATTTTTAGTAATAGAATTGAGCAGCTTGAATCGTAAACATCTTTTGATTTAAAAATTGTTTCAATTCAAAAAAACAAATTATTCTAAATGAAAGTCATCAGTTCTTAGTCATTCATGAAAAGAAATAGTACCATTATCTTAATTATAATACTGCTGATGATTGCCTGTTCAGATAATTGGGCACAAAATTACTGGAAGCGGGTTCAAAGCCCTTCAAACCAGACACTGCACAGTATATTTTTTATTGATAGTCTTAATGGATGGGCAGTTGGTGATTCGGGAATTGTTATCAGA